>CAKUKR010000006.1 GCA_934663645.1 uncultured Muribaculaceae bacterium
TGCGAAAATAGCTCAGTTGGTAGAGCACGACCTTGCCAAGGTCGGGGTCGCGGGTTCGAGTCCCGTTTTTCGCTCAATCCTTGCAGATTATATTGTCTAGGTGGCGGAATTGGTAGACGCGCTACTTTGAGGGGGTAGTGGCCGTTTTGGCTGTGTGAGTTCGAGTCTCATCCTAGACACCAATGGAAACGGGGGGGTATTAACATTGGTTAATACCCCCCGTTTTTATTTTACGCCAGCCGTGTCAGCAGCAATATGCTCATGGACGGCTGTCCCAGTTCTACTATGGCTAAAAATAATAACATATAACTGCCACACTATGTTACGCAAGATTCCGCTTTTCACAGCATGCGCATTCGCGGCACTGACGCTCGCGGCGCAGACTGAACCTGTCGACACAGTGCCGTCAACAGACCTCGCAGAGATAGTCATCGAAGCTCCTAAAGTGATACGCAAGACAGACCGGGATGTGTTCTACCCCTCGCAGAGCGCAGTAGACGCATCCAAGAACGGCCTGCAACTGACACGCAACTTGATGATCCCCACCCTGTCGGTAAACGACATAGCAGGGTCAATCACCTCCGCCGGACAAGCGGTAGAGGTACGCATCAACGGCCGCAAGGCCACTATCAAGCAGGTGCAGCAGCTGCTGCCGGAAACTATCAAGAAAGTAGAGTGGATAGACAACCCCGGACTGAAGTACAACGGCGCAAACGGCGTGCTGAACTTCGTGGTAGCCAACCCGGACAAAGGCGGCTCGCTGATGCTGGACGGCATGCAAGCCCTCAACACGAGCTGGGGAGAGTATTCCGGCTCGCTCAAGCTGAATTACGGCAAGTCGCAGTGGGGGCTGTCGTCGCAATACAAGCTGACCAACAAGATAGGCATGCACCGCGAATACACAGAGACATTCACATACCCCGACGGCACGAAACTCACCCGCGAGGAAACGCCCATAGGAGGTCATGCCGATGACAACAACGGACAGCTGTTCCAGCTCGACTACAGCTACATCAAGCCGGACACCACGGTGCTGTATGTCGCCGTTGCCGGAAACAAGAGTTTTTCCCAAGGGCAGCTGTTCGAGGGGCTCATGACGCTCAGCAACAGCCCGGACAAGATAAGGCTGCGCGACTATAACACGCAGGACGGCTTCACGCCTAACGTCCGTGCATACCTCGAGCAGCATTTCGCGCACAACCAGCTCATAGCCATCGATTTCAACAGTGAGTTCTACAACGGCCACACCCTTCATTCATACATCGAGAGCGACGAGCAGACGCATAAGCAGCTGACCGACGTGAACACCTCGATACACGACCGCAACCAGATGTACAGCGTCGAGGCGGACTATATCAAGCGATGGAGAAACTCATCACTGACCGCTGGAGCGTCATACACAGCCAACCGCAACCGCTCGACATACGAGAACCTCGACAACGAGCTCTTCCACCAGCGGCAGGACTATATGTACCTGTTCGGCGAGTATATGCAGCGCATCAACCGTGTGACACTCTCCGCCGGCGTGGGAGCGCAGTACACTTCGTTCAAGTTCCGCGAGACCGGCCAGGGCAACGACTCCTGGCATTTCCGCCCGCAGTTCTCAATGTCATACTCGCTTAACCAGACATCGCAATTCCGGTTGTCATTCAGGACTTGGCAGAACGCCCCCTCGCTGGCAGAGACCAACATCACGCCGCAGCAGACAGACGGCTTCCAGTGGACAGTCGGCAACCCGAACCTGAAAACGTCGTCGTCATATATGCTCACACTGCGCTACAACTTCACGTTCCCGCGTGTGATGGGCACATTCGGCGTGCGGGCATTCACCAGCCCCAATGCCATAACCAAGTACCTGGAATGGCAGGACGACCGCCTCGTGACCTCTTACGAGAACAGCAAGGGCCTTCAGAACCTGACGTTCACCCTCTCTCCGCAAGTGGAAATCATACCCGACTGGCTCATGGCAAGCGGCACACTGGAGTACAAGATTGAGCGCATGAGCGGCAACGGCTACCGCCTGTACAACCACAACTGGTGCGGCATGGTCGATGCGATGGTGCAGCACTGGGGCTTCCAGCTCATGGCACGATACATGAAAGCGCCGACGAGCCTGTGGGGCGAAGTGCTGACGTGGGGTGAATCATTCTCCCTCGTCTCGCTCGCCTACAACTGGAGAGGCTGGCAGTTCACCGCCGGCGTGTACTGCCCTTTCACCAAATATGACCAAGGGTCGCGGTCGCTCAACCGCTACAACACCAACGAGAAACACACGCGCCTTGACATCGCGCCGATGCCCTTCGTCAACATCAGCTACAATGTGCAGTGGGGACGGCAGAAGCGCAGCGCCCAAAAGCTCGTCAACGCTGGCGGCAGCGTAGACCGCTCGACAGCCGGAAGCCGTTGATGTACGGGCGAGTGTTAAAATAATATCCACCAGCGGATTAACATATACAAAACTGCAATTATCCGTCTTCCGGGCTGAACCATTCAGAGGGGAGTGTTGTTGACACTACGAAAGAAGATAGATTTTTGTTCATTAAGTTTTAGTAATTAGACGGGAAACATCCGTGTATTGAAAGCGGCTGCTCGCGAGAGTTGCCGCTTTTGCTGTATGCCGCCGTTGTGAAGCGGAAACAGGGAGGTTGCGTATGTGCCGGGAATTTAGTACTTTTGCAGATGCTCCGGGCTTTGTCGCCCAGGGCATTTATCAGCATCTCACAACGACATGGCGCAGGAAAACAACGAGATTTTCGACATGCCGGCATCTGACGGTGTCGCAGAGTACGGCAGTGACTCCATCAAGACCCTTGCATGGAACGAACACATACGCCGCCGCCCCGGAATGTACATAGGCAAGCTGGGAGACGGCTCACATTCCGACGACGGCATTTATGTGCTCATCAAGGAGGTCATAGACAACGGCATCGATGAGTTCAACATGGGCGCGGGAAAACGCATCGAAATCGAAATCAGCGAGAACCGGCGCGTGTCCGTGCGCGACTACGGACGCGGCATACCCCTCGACAAGGTGATCGATGTGGCATCGAAAATCAACACCGGCGGAAAGTTCGACAGCAAGACATTCCAGAAGGCTGTCGGCCTGAACGGCGTAGGTCTGAAGGCGGTCAACGCACTCAGTGAGGACTGTACTGTTGAGAGTGTGCGCAACGGCCAGAAAGTGACCATTGAGTTCAAGAAGGGGGAGCTGACAAGCGACAGCGGCATCGAGCCGACAACGGAGGAAAACGGCACGCGGGTGACATTCACCCCTGACGACATACTGTTCCGGGGATTTGCCTACCGCATGGACGTAATCGAGACGATGGTGAAGAATTACACCTACCTGAACGCCGGGCTGAGCATCTTCCTCAACGGCAAGAAGTACTGTTCGCGCCACGGCCTGCTCGACTTGCTGACCGACAACATGACCTCCGAGCCGCTCTACCCTATCATACACCTGCAAGGCGATGACATCGAGGTGGTGCTGACACATACCAACCAGTCGGGTGAGGAATACTATTCATTCGTCAACGGACAGCACACCACACAGGGTGGCACGCACCTGACGGCGTTCCGCGAACACCTGTGCCGCACCGTCAAGGAGTTCTCCGGCAAGGGGTATGAGTTCTCCGACATCCGCAACGGCATCGTGGCGGCAATTGCAGTCCGCATACAGGAGCCGGTATTTGAGAGCCAGACCAAGACCAAACTCGGAAGCAAGGAAATCGCGCCGGACAGCCCGGTGACGGTCAACAAGTTTATCGGCGACTTCATCAAGAAGGAGCTGGACGACTACCTGCACCGCCATACGGACGTGGCAGAAGCCATGCTTGCCAAGATTGCCGCAAGCGAGAAGGAACGCAAGGCGATAGCCGGCGTCACAAAGCTGGCCCGCGAGAAGGCGAAGAAGGTGAGCCTGCACAACCGCAAGCTGCGCGACTGCCGCGTGCATTACAACGACACTGTCAAGCCGTCGGCCAAGGAGGACCGCCGCGACGAGACGTCTATATTCATCACCGAGGGCGACTCCGCCTCGGGAACAATCACCAAGGTGCGCAACGCGCAGACACAAGCCGTGTTCTCGCTGCGAGGCAAGCCACTCAACTCATACGGCAAGACACGCGAGGTGGTGTACAAAAACGACGAGTTCAACCTGCTCCAAGCCGCGCTAAACATCGAGGGAGGCATCGACGGGCTGCGTTACAACAAGGTTATCATCGCAACCGATGCCGATGTGGACGGCATGCACATACGCTTGCTCATCACCACCTTCTTCCTCGTCTTCTTCCCAGACCTCATCAAGGAGGGTCATGTCTACATACTGCAGACACCGCTGTTCCGTGTGCGCGACAAGAAAAGCACACGCCGTGCGGGGGGAAAGCGCAAGCGTGCCGCGACTGCCGAGGGCAAGGACACCCTGTATTGCTATACCGACGAGGAGCGCGTCGCCGCTATCGAGAAGTTTGGCAACAATGCCGAAATCACACGGTTCAAGGGCCTCGGCGAAATCAACGACGACGAGTTTGCGGAGTTCATCGGCCCGAACATGAGGCTTGACCCCGTGCTGCTCGACGAGAACATCTCGCTGAAAAAAGACCACACGATAGCCGACCTGCTGGAGTTCTATATGGGTACCAACACCATGACACGGCAGAATTTCATAATCGACAACCTTATCGTCGAGGACGACACGGAGCTATGAGGACGACATTCTTTGCCGGGAGTTTTGACCCGTTCACGCTGGGACACAAGGACATAGCCGACCGAGCTTTGGCGATGTTCGACCGACTGGTGATAGGCATAGGCTACAACGAGTACAAGGCCGGGCGCAGAAGCCTGCCGGAGCGGATAGCCGCTATCGAGAGGATATACGAGGGTGACAGCCGCGTGTCGGTGGTCACCTACACCGGGCTGACAGCAAACGCAGCCGCCGAGGCCGGCGCGTGCTGCCTGGTGCGCGGCGTGCGTGACACACGCGACTTTGAGTACGAGAAAGCCATTGCCGAGGTCAACCGCCGCCTGTTCGGCATCGAGACGGTGCTGCTGTTTGCCGACCCCTCGCTGTCATACGTGTCAAGCTCAATGGTGTCTGAACTGGAACACCACGGCTACGACGTGTCGCAGTTCCTGCCCGGCAAATGACATGCCCCGTTAAACTGACAGCGGCACAATACACTCTAACCGAAAAACAGACACAACCTGATATATGAAAAGAAAGATGATATTCCCGGTTGCCGCAATCGCGGCTTTGGGCACGCTGGTGTCCGTGGGACAATATACCGCCAACACCAAGCTGCGCATGGCTGAAGCCGCAATCGCGCAGCTGTATGTCGATACAGTCAACGAGGACAAGGTCGTGGAAGATGCCATACGCGGCATGCTCAACGAGCTCGACCCGCACTCCTCCTACTCCACCGCCGAGGAGACACGCGCACTCAACGAGCCGCTCAGCGGCAAGTTCAGCGGCGTGGGGATAATGTACAACATGAACAACGACACGCTGTATGTCCTCTCCACCGTCCCCGGAGGCCCGGCCGAGAAAGTGGGGATGCGTGCCGGCGACCGCATCATCTCTGTCAACGACTCGGTTATAGCCGGCGTGAAAATCTCAACACGCGACATACAACACAAGCTGCGCGGCCCGAAAGGCACACACGTCAACGTCACTGTGCTGCGCCGCGAGGCAGGCTCGTCTGACACTGTGCAGTTCAAGATAACCCGTGACGACATACCTATCAACAGCGTCGATGCTGCATACATGGTTGACAGCAAGACCGGCTTCATACGCCTCAACAAGTTTGCTGAAGACACCCCCAAGGAGATGCGCGAGGCCATATCGAAGCTGCAGAAACAGGGTATGCAGCAGCTTATCCTCGACCTGGTGGACAACGGCGGCGGCTACCTGAACGCCGCTCCGGACATGCTCGGCGAGTTCCTTGCCCCGGGGTCGATGGTGGTTTACACAGAGGGGCGCAACTCGCCGCGCTACGAGCTGAAAGCGTACCCCAAGGGGAAGAAGCCGCTGTTTGCTGAAGGCCGCCTGGTGGTAATGGTCAACCAGTACTCCGCATCGGCAGCCGAAATTGCATCCGGAGCGATACAGGACTGGGACCGTGGCGTAATCGTAGGCCGCCGCACATTCGGCAAAGGCCTCGTGCAGCGGCCCATACCCTTCCCCGACGGCTCGATGATGCGCCTGACCGTAGCCCATTACTACACCCCTACCGGCCGCTACATACAGAAGCCATACGACAAAGGGAAAGGCAGCAAGTACGCCCAGGACATACTCGACCGCCTCAACAGCGGCGAGCTGATGCACGCCGATTCCGTAAAGCAGGTTGACTCGCTGCGTGTCAGCACACTGCGGCTGCACCGTCCGGTATACGGAGGCGGAGGCATCTCGCCTGACCGCTTCGTGGCTCTCGACACCATGGCATACACCAAGTATTACCGCAACGTGGTCGCCAAGGGCGTGCTGAACCGCTATGTGATCAACTATGTGGACAAGCACCGCAAGGACATCAAGAAGAAATACCACAACGACGATGACTTCGTGCGCACGTTTGAGGTCAGCGACGGCATGATAGCCGACCTGCGCACCATGGCGGAGCAGGAGAAAGTGGAATACAATGCCGAGCAGGAAGCGCAGTCACTGGAGCTGTTCAAAATGATAATCAAAGCACTCATAGGCCGCGACATATTCACGCAGGAAACATATTTCAAGGTCTACAACGCATACGACCCCATTTTCCGCGAGGCTCTGCGTGTCATTAACAGCGACGACTACGATGACATTTTGCCGCCGTCGGCTCGCTGACAAGACGGCAAATCCCGAAATGACATAATATCAATATATTAGTGATGATAACAGGGTTACGCCCACATCTGACAGCACTGCTTGCCCTTGTCCTCGCGACAGGGGCGGGCAGTGCCGATGTCATGGCTCGCCGTCCGTCACGGGTGCCGCACGGCACACACGACAGATACCAGCACCGCAACCCCGGGTCATACCCCTGCCTGGGAGACGAGGACTTTGAAGGCTTCCGCAAGGATGACCCGATGCGTGTCCGCGAGCCAGAAGAGATATTGGCATCAATTGATACCACTGCGATCAAACTCCCGGTATGCAACCCGTTCCAAGCCCCGCTCATCTTCAGCGGATACATGCAGCCGCAGGAGCGCAAGATACAGGTTGACACCGTATTGCGCTACACAGCCCCATACATCTCAACTGACGGCGAACCCACATATACCTCACCCAAACCCACGTTGGAACTGTCTCGCGACCTGACCAACGACATACAACTCTCACAACAAGGGGCATGGATACGTCAACAGTATATGGTGCAGAACCCGCAAGCAATAGAATACGGCTCATGGCTGCTGCCGGGGCTGCCGGAGCTGCCTCCGGAGGACTACAGCTTTGAGGGATACGTCAGCCGGCTGCGGCTGCCGCAGGTGGATGTAGAGAACATCACGCTGTCCAAGCGCAAGATTGACAAGATACACTGGCTGCACGTCCTGAACGGCGGCATACAGTTCTCACAGGCGTTCATCTCGAAAAACTGGTACCAGGGCGGCAACGACCACCTCGCGCTGCTGGTCAACTTCTACTGGAACGTCAAGCTGAACCAAGCATACCACCCTAACACACTGTTTGAGAACACCATAAGCTACAAACTCGGGCTGAACTCAACATCACAGGACAAATACCACAAGTATTCCATAACCGAAGACCTGCTGCAATGGAACATGAACTTCGGCATCAAGGCCCGTAAGAAGTGGTACTATTCGCTAACGGCCCAGTTCAAGACGCAGACACTCAACAGCTACCCGGCTGACAGCGAGACACGCACGGCTGCCTTCCTGTCGCCCGCAGAGCTGAATGTCGGCGCAGGTATGACATACTCCACCACTGGCAGGCACAACACGCTGAAATTCAAAGCCGCGCTATCACCGTTGTCATACAACATGAAAATGTGCCTGGACAACAAAGTAGATCCTACACAGTTCGGCATCACAGCCGGCAAGCGCATCCTCAACGAAGTCGGCAGCAGCTCGGAGCTGACACTCGACTGGATAATAACCTCCAACATCTCGTACCGCTCGCGGCTGTTCGTGTTTACCGACTACAAAAACTACTCGCACGACTGGGAGAACACGCTGACGTTTACTATCAACCGCTTTCTTTCCACGCAGATTTACGCTCACCTGAGGTATGACACCGCCGGCAACGCCAGCATACCCGGCTGGCGGCACTGGATGCTCAAGGAGATACTGAGTTTCGGCTTCGCCTACTCATTCTCCACAAAGTGACCATGCGCAAACACCGCCATTGCAACACTATGCACAACAACCAGCTTTTCCGCCTCGCGACATCGGTTTTCGTATCGGCAACAGCTGTCACGTGCACGGCATATAGCACAGAGCCGGCAGACACCACCGCGCTCGGTGAGGTGACAGTGACTGCAAGCCGCGACCCTTACGGCAGCGTGATACCGGCACAGAAACTCGACGGCGAGCAGCTCGAAAGGCTCAACAGCCACAACGTAGCGGACGCAATACGCTATTTCTCCGGCGTGCAAATCAAGGACTACGGAGGCGTGGGCGGCGTCAAGACGGTGGATATGCGAAGCATGGGCTCTAACCATACCGGCGTGTTCTATGACGGCATACAGCTGGGCAACGCGCAGAACGGGCAAATAGACCTGGGCAAATTCTCACTCGACAACATCGAGGAAATATCGATGTACAACGGTCAGAAGAGCGAAGTGTTCCAAAGTGCCAAGGACTTCGGCACAGCCGGTTCGATATACCTGCGTACACGCTATCCGCGCTTCGAGGCTGGCAAGCGCACTAACGTCAACGTGACATACCGCACCGGCTCATTCGGGCTTCAGAACCCGTCTGTGAGAATGGAGTACCGGCTTTCGCCCACAGTGAGCGCGTCCGTCAACGGCGAGTTCACCTACGCCTCAGGGCGTTACCGCTTCCGATACCGCAAAGTGTTCAGCGACGGCACGTTGGCCTGGGACACCACAGCCACTCGCCGCAACGGCGACATACACGCATACCGCCTCGAAGCCGGGCTGTTCGGCCGTCCGGAACGAGGCCGCTGGATGGCAAAAGCGTATTACTATGACTCGAACAAAGGCATCCCCGGTGCCATAGTCAACAACGTGTGGAAAAGCTCGCAACGCCAATGGGACCGCAACTTCTTCGTCCAGGGCTCTTGGCAACGCGAGATGTCTGACCGCTACTCGCTGATGGTCAACGCAAAATACGCACGCGACTATATGCGCTACCTCAATCCGGACACGACACTGATGTATATCGACAACTCGTTTCATCAGGACGAGGCATACGTATCGACAGCAAACCGTTTCGCGATAATGCGCGGCTGGGATGCAGACGTGTCCGTTGACTGGCAATGGAATCACCTCAGCTCGTCAATGGTGAACTTCGCCTACCCCACCCGCCACACGCTCCTCGCCGCTGCTGCCACTGCCTGGAGGCGCGGCGCGTTCAAGGCGCAGGCAAGCGTGCTGGGCACATTCGTATGGGACAGGTACACAGTCACCGATGGTGTGGGCTACAGCAACCGCAGGCTGTCGTCGCTGGCGCGGTTCACCCCTGCCCTGTTCGCCTCATGGGACATACCGGGAGGTACAGGGCTGTCGCTGCGGGCGTTCTACAAGCGCATATTCCGTATGCCTACATTCAACGACCTGTATTACACCGACATCGGCAACGCTTCTCTGCGCCCCGAATACGTCACCCAATACAATATCGGCATCATCGAGCACCTCGCCCCGGCAGAGTCGTGGCTGCAGTCACTCGACATAACAGCCGACCTCTACCACAACCGCATCTCGGACAAGATAATCGCCGTACCCAAAGGCACAGGACAATACCGCTGGATGATGATGAATATCGGCCGTGTGCGTGTGCTCGGACTTGACGTGACAGCCTCCGCCGCTGCTTCACTCCCGGCTGGCATAACCATGCGCGGCCGTCTCAACTACACCTGGCAGATGGCTCGCGACTACACCGACCCGACAGACAATGACGGACGTGCCGGCACTTACCGTGGGCAGATAGCCTACATACCACGCCACAGCGGCTCGGCTGTCGTGGGCGGCTCATGGCGCAGGCTCGACCTCAACTACAGTTTCATCTATGTCGGCGAGCGGTACGAGAACTCGAGCAACATACTTCAAAACCGCGTACAGCCATGGTACACGCACGATCTGTCGGTAAGCTGGCTGCAGCCCCTCGGGCGGACACGCCTGAAAACGACGCTGGAGGTGAACAACCTGTTCAACCAGCAGTATGAAGTTATCATGAACTACCCGATGCCAGGACGCAATTTCCGCCTTATATTCCAGTTCGACCTATGACCTCTATAGCAGGATATGTATTGCGCAAATCCATGCGCCTCTTGATTGCCGCAACAGCTGCCGCAGCCGCCCTCGCTATACAGTCGTGCCGCGAGGACGACATCATATTCATTCCTGAGGAAGTGCCCGTGACTACTCCCGAATACACCTCAGTGACAGGCTTCTACCTGCTCAACGAGGGCAACATGGGTTCCAACAAATGCACCCTTGACTATTTCGACTATTCCACGGGCGTATACACCAGAAACATATACGGCATCGCCAACCCCGATGTGCCGAAGGAACTCGGCGACGTGGGCAACGACATCGCCATCTACGGCTCTCGCCTGTACGCCGTTGTCAACTGCTCAAACAAGGTAGAAGTAATGGACGCTGCCACAGCACGCCGCATCGGGCAGGTTGAAATACCAAACTGCCGCAGCATCAAGTTTGACGGCGACTACGCCTATGTCACCTCATACGCCGGACCTGTGGTCATCGACCCTGAATACAAGCAAAAGGGGTATGTGGCAAAGGTGAACCTCGCCACCCTCGAGGTCGAAGACCGGTGCATCGTCGGCTTCCAGCCCGACGGCCTCGAGATAGTGAACGGCAAGATATACGTATGCAATTCGGGAGGATATACAGTGCCGAACTATGAGAACACGCTGTCCGTGATTGACCTCGCCACATTCCGAGAGGAACGGCGCATCGAAATCGCAATCAACCTGGACGGCATAGTCGCTGACCGCCGGGGACGGCTGTGGATTTCCTCACGCGGCGACTACTACAACACGCCGCCGCGAATATACTGCTACGACACCCGCAAACAGCGTATTGAACACGTATTAGACATACCGGCCAACTCCATGGCCCTTTGTGATGACCGCCTGTATGTAGTCTCCTCGACATTCAATTACGGCAACGCAACAAAAGACTATGCGGGAAGCGCAATAATCGACACAGAAACCGGAGAAGTGACACGGCAGGGCATCATCACTGACGGTACAGACTCGCAGCTGCGCAAACCTTACGGCATCGCTGTCAATCCAGAAACACACGAAATATTCATCACAGACGCACGGACGTATGTCAACCCGGGATACCTGTACTGCTACACACCCGAAGGTGAATACAAATGGCGTGTCCGCACTGGCGACATCCCTGCCCATTTCGCCTTCACAGGCGACCGCAAATAGGTTCGACAACTGCATACCAAAAAAAATCATTATATTTGCAGCCACAACACCAGCCGTTCATATAATTGCGAAATTCATAATGAGGTATATGACAAACATATATATGCGGGTATTTCTGGCGGCAACGGCATTGGCAGTAGCATGGTGCTGCACAGGTGCTCAGGAAACTGTAGCCATTGAAGGCAAGGTAATTGACCAAGCCGTAAACGGGCCGCTTGCCGGTGCAGCGGTGACAGTAAAAGACGCGGACGGCAAAATCAAGAAATTCGCGCAAACAGGCAGCGACGGCAGCTTCTCATTGCAGTCGCAGCACAGCAGCGGTTTCCGCCTCGAGGTGTCGATGATGGGCTATGACAAGTATTCCGAAGCCATTGACAGCATCAGTTTCCCGGTCACGGTATACCTCTCGCCTGGCAGCATACAGCTGAAAGAAGTCGCCATCAAAGCCGACCGCATACGCGAACAGGGGGACACGATAACCTACGACGTGAGCAGTTTCACCCGTGCGCAGGACGGCTCAATAGGAGATGTGCTTCAACGCATGCCTGGCATTGACGTGGACTCAAGCGGCAAGATTTCGTATCAAGGGACTGAAATCAACCGGTTTTACATCGAAGGGGCAGACTTGCTGGGCGGCAGGTACGGCATTGCCACCAACGGCATAAGCCCCGGTGATGTCGGCACAGTCGAGGTGCTTGAAAACCACCAGCCGCTGCAAGTGCTTTCCGGCATCAGCTATTCCGAACAGGCTGCCATCAACCTGAAGCTGAAAGACAAGGCGAAAGCAGCATGGTCATGGCGCGGCAGCATCGGCGGCGGATGGTCGTCGCAGCCCGAAGGCGCACTGTGGGACGGCAGCATCTTTGCCATGGCCGCAATGCCGTCATTTCAGAACATAACCACCTTGCAATCAAACAATTCTGGTGATGAACTCTCGCAGTATTCCACCGACCTGCTCGCTGGCCAGCGGCTGACTAACCTGAAACGATACATAGACCTTGACCTGCCCGACGTGCCGTCGCTTGGCGACAGCCGTACCCTCTTCAACCGCTCGGCGCTCGCCTCGACCAACAACCTGTGGAAACTGCGCAACGGCGAGCTGCGTGCCAACATAGACTATTCATACGACCGCAAGTCATCGCTCGCCACTGGCATAACGACATATTTCCTGGACGAGGGCAACCAGATGGTGGTTGAGGAAAGCAGCGGCAAACAGCACACCAACTCCCTCGGCGCACAGCTCATCTACGAACTGAATCGCAAGACCGCTTTTGTCAACAACACGTTGCAAACCGACATCGACTGGAACGACCTGCGCCTCGCAACCACCGGCACTGTCCCCAACGTGCAGACCGCAGACCTGCCGGACTATTTTGTCTCCAACAACCTGAAAGTAGTGAAACGCTTCGGCGGCAAGCACCTCGTCCGCTTTGAGAGCATAAACCAGTGGGAATCAATGCCGCAGACACTGAATGTGAACATAGACGGCAGCAATGCCTATTGGCAGCAGCTGCGCGACCACGCTTTCGCAACGCAGGAGAAAGCAGCATACGCTTTTGTCGTCAACGGATTGACTGTCAGCGCAGAGGCTGGCGTGAGAGGCTACCTGCGCTCCATGGACTCACAGCTGAATGACATACCAGAGGAACTGAAAGGGCTGACCACCAATGCCATAAACACCGACTACTGGGTGCTGTACGCATCGCCGAGGCTCGAGTATTGGCTGCGGCGCGTCAACATCGCCGTGAGCCTTCCGGTGAGCTATGCCCATTACAGCTTTGCCGGGGCTGTGCCGCAGCGCGACGACGTGTTCTTTTCTCCCTCGCTGAGCTTCAACTGGAAGCCCGGCAGCCGGTTCTCACTCACACTGCACGGCGGAATGAGCGAAACGCCGATCAACCTCTCCTCGATACACGAGGGGCTTGTACTGACCGACTACCGCACGTTCAAGACCGGTGTCAAGAGCCTCTACAACTCGCGGATGCAGAACATCTCACTCAACTTCTCATACAAGCACACGCGCCTCGGGCTGTTCGCCAACGGCATGGTGCTGCAGTCGTGGAACCATGCGCCCTATACCCTGTCTCAGTACCTCCTGGGCGACTATGCCATATACAGCTATTCGGACGCTAGCAACAACTCGCGCCTGTTCACCGCTGTCGCCAACGTAGGCAAGACGCTCAATTTCATGCGCGGCAGCTGCGAGGTATACGGCGCATTCAACCGCAGCAAGGCGCGTATGTTCTCGCAGGAGGCCTCGGTCTTCCCGGTCAGCTCCGCGTGGAGCGTAGGATGCAAAATCAACGGCTCGCCCTTGAGCTGGCTCAGCCTGGACTGCTCCTTTGACTACTCCAGCAACAGCCTCTCGATAAACGAGATGAGCATCAGTGACCTGACGCAGATGACCGGCAGCGTGAGCCTGTCGTTCACACCGGCTGAAAAGTGGCAATGCGATGTGTCGTGCGACTATTACCGCAACGAGGTGAGCCAAGACGTGTTCAAGGACATGGCGATGGTCGATGCCTCGCTGTCATACTCCCTCAACAAGCACATCGGGCTGTCGCTGAGCCTCGACAACATCTTCAACCGCAAGACATACAACTACACCACATATTCGCAACTGTCGTCATACGAGTCGCAGCGCAGACTGCGCGGACGCGAACTGATGATTTCAATATCAATCAAGAAATGAGACACATCATACCAGCATTGCTCATTGGCCTCGCCGCTGTGGCGGCATACGCCCACAAGGCGCAGATACGGGTCAGCTATGACTTCCACTTCCACGACCCGCGTGGCATCGAGAAGCACCACGAGTATATGCTGCTCGCCGGCAACGGACACTCCAAGTTCTACAACGACCACACGCAGTGGCTCGACTCGACACGCTGCACCTCCGACGGCGAGAACTGGTACCTTCAGACCGGGCTTGTAATCATGCAACAGGCCATGGGCAAGTCGCCGGCAGAACAAGAGGCTATCCTCAACTCCGCCGGCATAGGCCGCGACGCTGCTTTGTACGTTGTCCGCGACGACGACAAATTCAAGGTGTGGGACGAGGTGTACTATGAGTACCGCAAATACACAGAACCCATAGAGCAACGCGACTGGGAGGTCTGCGGCGACAGCATCAAGACCATACTCGGATATGACTGCGTCATGGCAGAGGGCAACTATCACGGCCGCCGGTGGAGAGCATGGTTCGCCCCCGAGCTGCCTGTCGATGCCGGTCCATGGAAACTGCTCGGGCTGCCGGGGCTGATACTTGAAGCCGCCGACACCACCGGCCAGTACCAGTTCACCGCCACAGGCCTCGAAGCGTCAAGCGTGACAATCCCCAAGGTATACGAACCATTCGACTACGAGAAGACCACCCGCAAGGACTTCCTGCGGCTATGCCGTTACCGCTACGACGATTACCAAGGCATGCGAAACCTCCACTTCGGACCGCACGCGGCAAAGGTGTCACCCGAAAAGATAGAATACGAAAGCGGCAAGCCCGGCTACGACCTGCTCGAAACCGACTACCGCTGACCACCAAACAGACAAATACAACAACCGCATGAACAAATATATTGCGCTGATATTCACGGCATTGATGCTATCGATGAATGTCATTTCGGCGAAAACCGCCGATGAGAAAATCGCGGAGGCTATGAACAGCTCGGACTAGTTCGCCCTCGACTCGCTGTACCGCACAGAGCCGAAAGACTCGATATCGGATTTCCTTGAAATCTATTCGCGCTGCCTGCTCGGCAACCGCCTGAACCGACCCGATGTGTCGATACCGGCATTCGGGGAGCTGTTCAACACACAATCCTCAAACTTGGACTTGGGGCTGCTGCTCGCCTCGGCGCAAATGTTCTCAATGGACTTGAGCCGAACAGGCGACAATGAGAAAGCCGCGAAAGTGCTGTCCTCCGTTCTCGACGCAACACGAGACTACCTGGTGCAGCTGGACTCGACCGCCGTCAACAGGATGCAGCGGCAGATAGACCAATACACGGCTTTGTCGGCGTTCCGTCCGTATGGCATCTCCATATCCGAAGGCTCAGACGGTTCTGTCCCCTTCAGGATAATTCCCGTAGGCCCGGAAGAGAAAGGGGGCGTGCTGATGCACTTGTCCGACAGCCACATCAACGGCTTCGCGGCTGACATCACATTCGACACCGGTGCCGGCGCAAATGTGATTTCGAGTGAGCTGGCGCAGAAATTCGGACTCGTCCCGCTCGATGCGAAGACCAAGGCCTGGGGCGAGGGAGCGCAGTACGGCGAATACGCCATTGCCAAGGAGCTGAAAATCGGCAACATAACTGTGACAGATGTACCATTCTATGTAATGGACTTATCTACCGGCAATGAAACGGCCGATGAATATGGAGAGTACTTCAGCGTCGTTGTAGGCAGCGAACTCATGCTGCAGCTCAAGGAGTTGACCATAGATTTCGACAACAGCCGCATCACCGTGCCGCATGAAGCCCCTCAACGCAGCGAGGCATATCCCAATATGTGCTTCTCGCAGTCAATGAACCTGCTCGCCGAAAGCGTTGTGCACGGCACGCCGGTGCTGATGCTTGTTGATACCGGAAATGCGTCATACGGCTATCTCGGGCAACCGTTTTACGAGAGCAACAAGGAATTTATTGCCAGCACCGGAAGCCTGGAGACAGTCAGGACAGCGGGCTTTGGCGGAGTCAATGCCTTGCAATGCTACCGTGTGCCGGGGCTGGAATGTCAGTTAGGCGGCAGCTCGGTCGTCCTGCCGAGCATAGATGTCCACATTGAGCCGGCACAGGCAGACGAGAAATCCGAGCATCTGATCGGGCTGAAATCGCTGATGCTGTTCGGCACAGTGCATTTCAACATGACAGATTTCACCGTCACTACCACCCCCACAAAGCAGGTATCATCGCCGCACCGTATCCGCATGGTATATTGATGTAAATCAACCATTTCAAAGCATCTGAGATAATGGCAAGAAACCGATTGACAACAGAAGACCATGCACTTTTCGAGTACATGCGCGGACACTACCAGTCGGAAAATGAAAAAACATTCTTCGAGCAACTCCAGTACAAACAGGAGAATGTTTTCACGACATCTCATGAACTGATTTTGTCTGAAAGCAACAACGCAGATGGCTTATATATAGTGCGCTGCGAGTTCGAAGAATACATCCTAGGACAGGAAAGTTTAATCGAAGAGCAGCACGTCATGAGCCTTTCGGAAGCGCTGAACATCAACCTGAAGACAGCTGGATTGCTCGACAGAGACATGACACTGTTAGAGTGGCTACGAGCTCGTGACTATTCAGGCGTAGAGTATAACCACAACTATGACGAAATTTGAATATGGGATTGTTTGGGGCGGCAATGTAGGGACACGGCGTGCCGTGTCCGCACACAAATCACAATAAATCAGTAGCATACACCCTTCGGACACGGCACGCCGTGTCCCTACTTGGGCTGCGCTATAATACCAGTAACTAACATGTCAGGGGACGGTGACGGTCACGGGGGCGGACTCGCGGTTCTGACGGTCTACGGAGGTGACGACGAATGTGCGCGTCATGTCCTCCTCGTCCGGAAGCAGCACCGACGTGTAGGGCGTAATTGAGATGATAGTCTGCGCGTCGTCCAGGTCTACCCTCTCGTCCTCATAAAACTCGTAAACCACATATTTCACCACATCCTTCGCCGCTGGTTTGCGCCCGTGAGCCGGCGCGTCCCACTCGAGGTATGACTTGCCGTCGCGCTGCTCAATGTGCAGGTTTGACGGCTTTGCCACCGAGATGTTGTCGCCGTATGCCGGGGGGAGAGCGAGCGTTGACTGGTATGTCTGCGCGAGCTTGTCAAACGAGCCGCCGTAGTTGCCCGTGACCCAATAGCCGTGCCACCACACATTGCCCTGTACATTGCCATAACTGCGCGACAGCTCTATTTTGGTGTCGAGTTCGTCAGAGCGTCCAGCGGCGGTGTCCTTTTTGTCCATAGTGCGCTTCACGTCCTGGCCTATGTACAGTTGCGCATGGTGTATGTGGTCGTTCCACCATTTCACGAGCTTGCGCGACGATGCCGCCGAGTGGTCGAGTTCCCAATACAGCTGCGGGACTACATAGTCCACCCACCCTTTCTCGTCCCACAGCAGGATGTCGGCATACAGGTCGTCATAGTTTTGCAGTCCATTGGTGTCCGAGCCACGGCTGTCACTCTTGCTGTTGCGCCATATCCCGAAGGGGCTTATGCCGAAGCGCACCCACGGCTTGGCAGCGTGTATGGCCTTGTGGAGCTGCTCGATGAGCAAATCCACATTGTGCCGCCGCCAGTCGCCCCGGTCCATGCCGCCACCGAACTTGGCATACGATGCGCCGTCGCCGTCAAAGCGCGACGACCCCGAGGGATAGGGATAGAAGTAGTCGTCGAGGTGTATAGCGTCCACGTCGTACCGGGTCACGATGTCGCGCACGATTTCCGTTATCAGCTCGCGGTTTTCAGGGTAAGCCGGGTCGAAAAACGTCTGTCCGTTGTAGCGGAAGAAGCGGTGCGGCTCTTTGCGGCTCAGGTGGTCTTGCGGCAACGCCTCACCCTTTGCGCTGACACGGTAAGGGTTGAGCCAGGCATGAAACTCCATGCCGCGCTTATGAGCCTCCTCAATGGCGAACTCCATGGGGTCCCACATCGGCGAGGGGGCTTTGCCGCGCTGCCCGGTTAGAAACGATGACCAGTCCTCTATCTGCGAACGGTAGAGGGCATCAGCCATTGGGCGCACCTGAAAGATGACAGCGTTGCAGCCGGCGTCTGCCAGAAGGCCGATCTGCTTGGAGATGAACTGCTTGGCCTGTTCCGTAGACATCTTGCGGAAATTCACCTCGCCCACGACGTGCAGCCATGCACCGCGAAACTCGCGCTTCGGGTTGTCGGCGGCTTGCATGGGTGCGGCCAACGAGGCAATCGCGGCCACTGCGGACAGCAGCAATGCCCGGCTGCGGCGGCTGAAAGAACTTGCTGTGCAATTCATGATGCTGATCTGTTTTCGGGTCTCATTCTCACTGCAAAATTAATCAATATATCCCGATGCGCAAAGCACCGGCGTGCAGCACGGCTGTTGCGCATGCCGCCGCTTTTTACTAACTTTGCACTTTGACTGCGGGGATGGTGGCAGCTCCCCGCAGCATTACTCATTCATCATTACCGAACATGAGAACAGAATCAGAACTTCAGGGAGTCTCGCTCCTGGGCTGTCAGGGGACAAAATACCCCTCAGATTACGACCCCGGGATACTGGAGACATTTGAGAACAAGCATCCCGACCACGAGTATGTGGTCACATTTGAGTGTCCCGAGTTTACCACGCTCTGCCCCAAGACCGGGCAGCCGGACTTCGGGCGCATATACATTTCGTACATCCCGCGTGAGCGGATGGTGGAGAGCAAGAGCCTCAAGCTGTACCTCTTTTCTTTCCGCAACCACGGTGACTTCCACGAGGACTGCGTCAACATCATCCTCAACGACCTGTGGCAGCTCATGGACCCGCGCTACATCGAGGTGCGCGGAGTGTTCATGCCTCGCGGCGGCATCAGCATACACCCGTTTGTATGCCGTGGCGACGACAGCCACCAGCATCTGTGCGCCACAAGAACGGAACGGTCGTTTGACTTCAATTCAATACCCGGGAAATAATGAGCGAGAACAATAAGGACTGCATAATCGTGCTTTCCGGAGGCATGGACTCCGTGACGCTGCTGCACGAGTACAAGGAGCGCATCGCGCTTGCCGTGACTTTCGACTACGGCAGCAACCACAACGCACGCGAGATAGAGTGCGCACGCCGCCAGTGTGCGATGCTCGGCATACGCCACCTCGTGATACCCCTGAAATTCATGGCCGAGTATTTCCGCAGCTCGCTGCTCGACGGCGCGGAGGCGATACCCGAGGGCAACTATGACGACGACAACATGAAGTCAACCGTCGTGCCGTTCCGCAACGGCATCATGCTCTCCGTGGCGTGCGGGCTTGCCGAGAGCAACGACCTGCAACATGTGCTGATAGCCAACCACGGCGGCGACCATACCATCTACCCGGACTGCCGCCCGGGGTTTGTAGACGCCATGGGCGAGGCAATGCGCCAGGGCACGTTCAACGGCGTGAAAATCCTTGCCCCCTACACGCTGATAACCAAGGGCGACATAGCGCGGCGCGGCGCGGAAATGGGCGTGGACTACAGCCTGACATATTCGTGCTACAAGGGGGGCGAGCGGCATTGCGGCAAGTGCGGCACCTGCATGGAGCGGCGCGAAGCTTTCGCCGCTGCCGGCATCGATGACCCGACTGACTACGAAGACTAACCCTCAAAACCGCTACCGACAGATGTACTACATCAAGAAGAGATTTGAAATAAGCGCAGCCCACAGACTGCAGCTCAGCTACGGCAGCAAATGCACCAACCTGCACGGCCACAACTGGGTCATCACGGTGGAGTGCCGCGCTCGCGAGCTGAACAGCGACGGCATGGTGACTGACTTCACCCGCGTCAAGGAGACCGTGATGTCGCGCCTCGACCATGCCGTAATCAACGACGTGCTCGACATGAACCCGACTGCAGAGAACATCGCACGCTGGATAGTTGACAACGTGGAGAACTGCTACCGCGCCGAGGTACAGGAGAGCGAGGGCAATATTGCCATCTACGAAAAGGACTGACAGACAGCGAGGTCACACTCTCCAATGACGCGAAAAATCAACGAGATATTCTATTCGCTGCAAGGCGAGGGCGCAAATACCGGCGTGCCGTCGGTGTTCGTGCGCTTCAGCGGCTGCAACCTCCGCTGCCACTTCTGCGACACGCGCCACCAGCACGGGCGCGAAATGACAGACGAGGAAATCATCGCTGCTGTGGCGCGACACCATGCCCCCCTCACCATACTCACCGGCGGCGAGCCGTCGCTGTGGATAGACAGCGAGTTCGTCCGTGCGCTGAAAATGGGGACTGGGTCACGCATCTGCATCGAAACCAACGGCACAAGGCCTCTTCCCGAAGGGCTGGACTGGGTGACAGTGTCGCCCAAAAGCGGCATCTGCGGCTCTGACCAAAGCGACCTGCCGATAGTGGCGCAGCACGCCGACGAGATAAAAGTCGTTGACTTGGGGCAGCCCCTCGACCCGTATTTCATGCTGGCGTGCCGCCAGGAGGACACGCTGATGTACCTACAGCCGTGCCACGTCGAGGACACGGCTGTGGCAGAGGCTAACCTGCGGCGCACAGTGCAGCGCGTGCTCGACGACCCGCGCTGGCGGCTGTCGCTGCAGACCCACCGCATGATTGACATCCCCTGACACACGCTGAACGGTTGCGAAAGTGCCGAAAAATTTGTAACTTTGCGGTATGTTCGATTCCGGGTCATTTTTCGATACTTTCCTTGCAGACATCAACAGTCTCGAGGTGACGTGGGTCAACTCTGTGTTCAAACTGACCATGAGCATCGTCCTGGGGATGACAGTCGGCTACGAACGCAAGCGCAAAGGGCAGATAGCCGGCATACGCACATTCGCGCTCATGTCGCTCGGCGCGTGCCTTGCCATGATACTCTCCATCTATGTGCCGCAAGCATACCTCGGGCTGAAAAACGGCGACCCGGCGCGTATCGCCGCGCAGGTAATCACTGGCGTAGGCTTCATCGGCGGCGGAGCGATGATACAGAACAAGGGGTCTGTGCGCGGGCTTACCACCGCCGCCGGCATCTGGATAACGGCCATCATCGGCATGGCGGTGGGCGTGGGCATGTATGCGTGCAGCATCGTCGCCACGCTGATGTGCGTGGTTATACTCGGTCTGGTGGAGCGGTACGAGAAAGCCCGCCACGTCGGGCAGGAAAGCAAGGTACTGAACGTCACCATCAACCGCATCGTCAACGACATAGACCCGTACCGCCAGCTGTTCCGCAAAAACAAGGTATACCTCTCCACTTTCTACATAGACTACGACTATGACCACGAGACAACAGTAGTGAGTTTCGTGGTTCTCATACCCACCAAGGGCAACCTGCTCCCGGTCATGGAGCAGATGCGCTCGATAGAACCGACACGCTCGATAACACTTTCAAGCCAGACTGATATATGAACGACAACACTAAACGACTTGCAACAGCATTGACCCTGCCCCTCGCGGCGTGGGCAACTGCCATTGCCGCTGCGCCGCAGCAAGACAGCCGCCAGAATGCCGTCACCGAGACAGCCGGCAAACCCGAGGAACACTCTACCGAACACACCGTCAACGGCCTGGTAGGCGACCTCGGCTTCGTCCTCCTGCTCGGGGCGATAGTCACCATAATCTGCAAAAAGCTGAAACAGCCCGTAGTGCTGGGATACATCATCGCTGGCTTCCTCGCCAGCCCCAACTTCCACTACCTCCCCTCAATCTCCAACCTCGAGAACATCGAGGTGTGGGCGCAAGTCGGCATCGTAGTCATCATGTTCACCCTCGGACTTGAGTTCAGCTACAAGAAACTGATAAACAGCGGCAGCTCCGCCATAATAACCGCATTGATCATCATTACGGGAATGACGTTTGCCGGCTTCGGCGTAGGGCGGCTGCTGCATCTTGACACGATAAACTGCATCTTCCTCGGCGGCATGATTTCGATGTCGTCCACTACCATAATCCTCAAAGCGTTGACCGACTTGGGCTTGCGGCAGAAGAAATTCGCGTCCATGGTGCTGGCATTGCTCATCATCGAGGACCTGTTCGCAGTCCTGATGCTCGTGCTGCTCTCGTCGATAGCCGTCGGCACAGTCGAGAGTTCGGAGCTGCTGTTTGCCGTCGGCAAACTCGTGTTCTTCCTCATAATATGGTTCGTGGTCGGCGTGTATGTGCTGCCGTCGTTCCTCTCCAAGGCACGCTCCATGCTCAACGATGAGACCCTGCTGGTATGCTCGCTGGGACTGTGCTTCGCCATGGCGATATTCTCCGTGATGTGCGGCTTCTCGCTCGAGCTCGGCGCATTCGTCCTCGGCTCGATACTCGCCGGCACCATGGCGGCAGAGCGCATCGAGAAGGTGGTCAAGCCCGTCAAAGACCTGTTCGGAGCCGTGTTCTTCATCTCCGTCGGCATGATGGTGCAGCCCGAAGTGATAGCCCAATACTGGGGGCAGATACTGCTGCTCGCCGTTGTGGTGATAGCCGGCATGATACTGTTCGGCACTGTCGGCATGCTCGTGACCGGACAGACACTCAAGGTCGCCCTGCAGAGCGGTTTCACGCTGACGCAGGTGGGCGAGTTCTCGTTCATCATCGCCTCACTCGGCATGTCGCTCGGCGTGCTTGAAGCCTCGCTCTACCCTATCATCGTCGCCGTATCGGTAATAACCATTTTCACCACGCCATACTTCATCAAAATGGCAGACCCGGTTTACGGGTGGGTGGAAAAGCACCTGCCAGAACGCATGCGCTCGCTGCTGACGCGGTACTCCGCAGAGCAGTCCGAGGCTGACGACACCCGCGGCGCATGGAAGGAGATACTCGTCTCCAACGTGTCACGCATCGTGCTTTACTCCGTCATCCTCATAGCAATAATACTCGTGTCGCGGCAGTATATCGACCCGCTGTGCGCCAAGTACCTCGGCGAAAGCACAGGCAAGATAGTCTGCGTGGCAGCGTCGCTGCTGGTCATGGCGCCGTTCATATTCGCCCTCACACGCGGCGCGGTGATGTCGCCCCAACTGCGCAAGTCCGTCGGCAAGGACGACACGCGCTACCAAGTGCCGGTGATAGCCATGCGGATAATCCGCTGCATACTCGGACTGCTGTTCCTCGTCGCATTCGTGTCATTCTCCTACACCTCCACCATCGGATGGATCGTCGGAGTGGTCGCCTTCCTGCTCATCGCCCTCTTCGCCTCCAAGAGCTTCAAGACGCGCTACGACTCGCTGGAGCAGAAGTTCATCGACAACCTCAACATACGCGAAAATACCCGCTTCGGGACTAACAACAACATCGTTGACGACCTGCACCAGGCATACATCGAGGTCAGCCCCAACTCACCCTTCGTGGGCGACCGGCTGCGCGATTCGGGGCTGCGCAAGGACTTCGGCGTGAGCATTTCGAGCATACAGCGCGGACACCTGATGATGCCCCTACCCTCCTCCGACGCACGAATATTCCCTGGCGACATACTCGGTGTAATCGGCACTGACGACCAGATTAAGCACCTCAACGACGAGCTGGAACACGTAGAGAAAGCATATACCAAGCTCGACGTAAAGCAGCCCGAAGTGTCGCTGCGCAGCATACGCCTGACAGCCTCGTCGCCAATAATCGGCAAGCCGCTGGCACAGACCAACATACGCGAAGACTACTATTGCATCATCGTCAAGGTGCAGCGTGCCGACGGCGAGTTTGTAAACCCGCAGCCCGACACCGTGCTGCACGCCGGTGACCTGATTTGGGTGGTCGGCGACGAGAGCCAGTTCAAGAAAATGAAATAACAGCATACATAAACCATATATGCAGCAGACAATTATAATATTAGATTGCGGTTCGCAATACACGCAGCTCATAGCCCGCCGAATACGCGAGCTGAACACCTATTGCGAAATCGTCCCTTACAACAAGTTCCCGGCCGGGCGTGAGGGGATTATCGGCGTGATAATCTCCGGCAGCCCCTACTCCGTCAACGACCCCAAGGCGTGCCAGATAGACCTGCGCCCACTGCGCGGCAAGTACCCGCTCCTGGGCATCTGCTACGGAGCGCAGTACCTCGCCAAGACCGCTGGCGGCACAGTCGCCTCGACCGACACACGTGAGTACGGCAAGGCTCACCTCGTGAACCATGACGACAGCGACAAGCTGATGCACGGCGTGCGCGACAACTCAGTCGTGTGGATGAGCCACGGCGACTCCATAGTCTCCACGCCCTGCAATTTCTTCAACGTCGGCTCGACTGCAGATGTCGCAAATGCCGCTTTCCGCATCGACGGAGAGCAGACATGGGGCGTCCAGTTCCACCCGGAAGTGTACCATAGCGAGGACGGCATGAAGCTCCTCTCAAACTTCGTCAACGAGATATGCCGCTCCGCCGGGACATGGACTCCCGACTCGTTCATCGACTCTACAGTGCAGTCGCTGCGCGAGCAGCTCGGCGACGACCATGTGGTCCTTGCCCTCTCCGGAGGCGTGGACTCGACCGTCGCAGCAGTGTTGCTCAACCGCGCCATAGGCGACCGCCTCACCTGCATATTCGTTGACAACGGACTGTTGCGCTACCACGAGTTTGAAGACGTGCTGCGCAGCTACACCGCCGACATGGGGCTCAACGTGATAGGCGTGGACGCAAAGGAACATTTCTACCGCGCACTCGAAGGCGTGACCGACCCCGAGCAGAAGCGCAAGATCATCGGCAAGGGATTTATCGACATATTCGACCGCGAGGCCAAGAAGCTGAAAGACATCAAATGGCTCGCCCAAGGCACGATATACCCCGACGTTATCGAGTCGCTTTCGATAACCGGCATGACCATCAAGAGCCACCACAACGTCGGCGGACTGCCCGAAAAGATGTCCCTCAAGCTCGTTGAGCCGCTGCGCCTCCTCTTCAAGGACGAAGTGCGCCGCGTGGGACGCGCCCTCGGCATCTCGCAGACACTCATCGGCCGTCACCCCTTCCCCGGTCCCGGGCTGGGCGTGCGAATACTCGGCGACATCACCCCCGAGAAGGTGCGCATACTTCAGGAAGCTGACTACATCTACATACAGGGGCTGCGCGACTACGGCCTGTATGACAAGGTATGGCAAGCCGGCACCATACTGCTGCCGATACGCTCCGTCGGCGTGATGGGCGACGAGCGTACATACGAGAACGTCGTCGCGCTGCGTGCCGTCAACTCCACCGACGGCATGACAGCCACCTGGAGCCACCTGCCGCACGACTTCCTCGCAGATGTCAGCAACCAGATAATCCGCAAGGTGCGCGGCGTAAACCGCGTAGTCTACGACATCTCCTCCAAGCCGCCATCGACCATCGAGTGGGAATAATCTCCCGCTTCCCGACCCAAAATACCCAGAGGGCTGCGCCACACATCGCAGCCCTCTGCTCGTTGGCTTGTGTCTCTCCCCACCTCTGAGTTCTCGGAGAACTCAGAGTACTCAGAGGTGTCCGACAAACAAAGCCCGAACCTCTCGACATTATCCCTACTTGCGTCCGCAAGTAATCAGGTGAAGAAGAAGTACGCAACAACTATGGCGGCTACCGCGCCGACGACATCGGCGAGCAGGGCGTAGCCGGCGGCATAACGCGTCTTGGCAACGCCGACCGAGCCGAAGTAGACTGCGAGTATGTAGAACGTGGTGTCGGTGCTGCCGCGCACTGTGGCGGCAAGCTGGCTGACGAATGCGTCAGCTCCCTGTGTCTTCATCACATCGAGCATCAGGGCGCATGAGCCAGAGCCGCTCAACGGCTTCATAAGCATGGTCGGCAATGCCCCTACCCATTGCGTGTCGCCGCCGCACCATGCCACAAACTGCTCAACGCAGCCGGTGAATGCATCCAACGCGCCGGAAGCGCGGAACATGCCGATGCCGACGAGTATCGCCACGAGGTAGGGTATTATCATCACGGCAGTCTTGAAGCCTTCCTTTGCCCCCTCGATGAAAGTGTCGTATACGTTGATTTTCTTGCGTATGCCGGCGACAATGAACGCGATTATGACCACGAAAAGTATCACGTTTGCGCCGAATGTGGAGTATGCCTGCACCTTGTCGGAAGGGAGCGACGAGAAGAACCACACTATCAGGGCAACTGCGGCGGCTATCGACAGCAGCCACGTCACCAGCACCCTGTCCATGCGTATGCGCTGCTTGATGCACAGCGCGGTCAGCCCGACGAGCGTTGCCACTGAAGTGGCTATCAGTATTGGTATGAACACGTCTGTCGGATTGGAAGCCCCGCCCTGCGCCCGGTACATCATGATGCTTATGGGGATAAGGCACAGCCCGGAGGCGTTGAGCACCAGGAACATAATCATGGCATCGGTAGCGGTGTCCTTCTTGGGGTTGAGCGACTGCATCTGCTGCATCGCCTTCAGCCCCATCGGGGTGGCGGCATTGTCGAGGCCGAGCATATTGGCGGATATGTTCATGAAAATCGCGCCCATGGCGGGGTGATCCTTGGGTATGCCGGGGAACAGGCGCGAGAAGAACGGGCTTATCAGGCGGCCGAAGAACTGTATGACACCGCCGCGCTCCCCTATCTTCATTATGCCGAGCCACAGCGTCAGCACGCCAGTAAGCCCGAGTGAAATCTCAAAGGCAAACGCCGCCTGCGAGAACGAGCTGTTGATAATCTCCGACCAGATGTCGAGGTTGCCGCAGAACACGGTCTGCCCCACCGCCATGAGGAAAGCTATGGCGAAGAAGGCTATCCATATCCAGTTGAGTATCATAGTTCTGTCAGTTTATGGTCTATCGCGATGCGGCGCGTGGCGATTTCGCCGATAGCCGCCATCTGGTGGCTGACGACGATGACCGTAGCCCTGCCGCGCAGCGAGGCGAGCATCTCGCAGAGCCGCCGCCCGTACTCGTCGTCAAGGTAAGACAGCGGCTCGTCCATGACTATCAGCAAGGGGCGCGAGACGAGGGCTCTCGCTATCAACGCCCGTTGCACCTGCCCCCCAGAAAGGTCGGCAAGCACATTGCCGCCAAGCCCCTCGAGGCCGAAATACTCCATGACCGCAGCCATTGCCTCGTCATCAGCCTCCCGGACAGCGGCATCGCGACGGCGCAACGACGGCGGAGCTATAAGCCCTGAGCGTACCACCTCGCCTACGGTTATCGGGAAATGGGTGTCGAGACTGCTTTTCTGCGGCAGGTAGCCTACGGGTAAGCTGCTGACGCGACTGCCGCCGTCGTAATACGCCACTTCGCCGCCCGAAGGCTTGACAAGGCGCAACAACAGGCGAAGGAACGTGGTCTTGCCGCCGCCGTTAGGACCGGATACAGCCACGAAATCACCAGTGCGTATCACCAGGTCAGACGGCGGGATTATAGTCTTGCCGCCGAACAGCTTACTTGCCCTCGCCAGCTCTATCAGCGTACTGCCGGGCGACAGCTCTTGCCACAGCGAGCAGATTGTCTTTCCATTCATAGTCAAGCAATGAAATCTCCACAGTTGGCAGGTTCATGCTCTCCGCCAGGTTGACCACCGCCGCGCTGTCATGCCCCTTCTCGATGAAGAAAACGACAGGCGCAGCCTTGCCGGCGGCATCAAGCCGCTCGCGCATCTGCGCTGGACTCGCCTCCTTGCCCTGCATCTCTATAGTCACCTGGTTAAGCCCATAGTCGCGGGCAAAATAGGTAAGCGAGGGATGCTTGATGACAAACGCCGCGCCACGGCATGGGGCGAGAATAGCAGTCAGCGTCGAATCGAGCAGCACCAGCTCGCGGTCGAGCGCGTCATACCTCTCTGTGAAATAATTCTTGTCTTTGGGGTATTCCTCCACGAGAGCGTCATACATATTGCGAGCCATCTGGCGAGCATTGCGCACCGAGACCCAGATATGCGGGTCGTAGCCACGCGGGCCGCCGTGAGTGCCCACCGACAGCTTGATGCCGGCAGCACAGTTCACTATCTTCAGGCCTGGCGAAGTCTCCGCAATCTTTCCCAACGCCGCCTGCTCGAAGCCTATCGTCCCCACGCGGAAAAACAGGTCGCTCTTATGCACACCCATCATCGATGTCACCGTAGGGTCGTAGGTCTCCGGGTCGGCATTGGCTGACAGCATCGAGATGACATCATACTTGTCGCCCGCAATCTTGTCGAGCAGATACTTCTGCGGGGCAATAGTGACCGTCAACGTAGGTTTCGAGCCACCCTGTTGGCTGCAAGCGGACACCATCCCCACCAGCACAAGCAGGAGGAGGGACACCGCGACGGAGATGATATTCTTGCCGGTCATGTCAGTTGAAATCGTTATTTGGGGTCAATAAAACTTGCGTATGCCCATGATGTCACGAACATCAGCGAGCGTCTTGGCGGCAGTTTCGCGGGCGCGTTCCGCACCTTGGCGCATCACACGACCCAGATACTCCTCGTCCTGACGCAATTCGAGTATGCGCTCTCGTATCGGCAGCGTGACTTTAAGTATGTCTTCCGCAAGCTGCTTCTTCATGTCGCCGTAGCGTATTGAGCAGTCTGCGTATGCCTGGCGGAAATGCTGCACGGTGTCGGGAGTGCTTACCAGTTCCATGAGTGTGAACAGGTTGGCTATCGGTTCAGTGACAGGAGAATTGGGCGTCTGTGGGCCCTGGTCGGTGACAGCTCGCATCACCTTCTTGCGCAATGTCTTCTCATCGTCAACGAGATAGATGCAGTTGCCCTCGCTCTTGCCCATCTTGCCCGAGCCGTCCAACCCGGGCACCTTGACGGCAGAGCCTCCAAAGTTGAAGTTCTCACACTCGCCGAAATAGTCCACGCCATAGAACGAGTTGAAACGGCGTGCAAAGCGGCGTGTCAGCTCCAAATGCTGCTCCTGGTCCTTGCCCACGGGCACATAGTCGGCATGATGGATAAGGATATCAACCGCCATGAGCGTTGGATACGTCAACAGGCCGGCGTTCACACGCTGGTTGGTCTGGTTGCCGATTATCTCCTTCTCTATTTCGTCGCCATCGCTCTTGATGCCGAGAGCCTTGCGAGCCTTGTCCTTGAACGAGGCGGTACGCATCAGCTCGCCTATGCCGACGTGCATATTCATCAGCAGGTACATCTCCGAAATCTCCGGAATGTCGCTCTGCACATACAGTATGTTCTTCTCCGGGTCAAGGCCGGCAGCGAGATACTCCGCGATGATGTCCTTGACATTCTCGTGCAGCATCTTCGGGTCAGGGTGAGTGGTAAGCGCATGAAGGTCGGCGATGAAAAAACGGCAGTCATAATCGTCCTGCATCTTGACAAACTTGCTCAAAGCCCCGAAATAATTACCCAGATGCAAGTTGCCGGTAGCGCGGATGCCGCTCAGGACGACCTTCGACCCGGGTACGTTGGTATGTGTGTTACTGTCCATAATCGAAAAACAAAGTCTTCTGCAATCAAATAATAAACGCGAAATTAACCAAAATCTTCCACACCTGCAACCGACAAAAGCATTGCCCTGCAATTTTTCACGCACTTTCACCACACAGCAATGGCTCGGAAGCAGCGATTTGGATATGACCGCCGAAATTCGTAACTTTGCGTTATGAATGCGTACAAGGCTCTTGAAGCCGGCTGGCGACGTTCATTGACTGACTAATACACTTTACACAAACAGACATGAGTGAAATTGCCGCAAAATACAACCCCCACGAGGTGGAGGACAAATGGTATGCCTACTGGATGAAGCACCGCCTGTTCCACAGCGAGCCGGACGACCGTGAACCGTATTGCATCGTCATCCCGCCGCCCAACGTCACCGGCGTGCTGCACATGGGACACATGCTCAACAACACCATACAGGACATCCTGATACGCCGCGCCCGCATGACAGGCAAGAACGCCCTGTGGGTGCCCGGCACTGACCATGCGGCCATTTCAACCGAGGCCAAGGTTGTGGCAAAACTCGACGCCGAGGGCATCAAAAAGGCCGACATCAGCCGCGAGGAGTTCCTTAACCACGCCTGGGACTGGACCCACAAGTACGGCGGCATAATACTCGAACAGCTCAAGAAACTCGGCGCGTCGTGCGACTGGGAACGGACCGCGTTCACCATGGACGACATTCGCTCCAAATCCGTCATCCGCGTCTTCAACAAACTGTACGACAAGGGATACATCTACCGTGGCGTGCGCATGGTCAACTGGGACCCGCAAGCACTGACTGCACTCTCCGATGAGGAGGTTATATATAAGGAGGAACACAGCCACCTCTTCCACCTGCGCTACATGGTCGAGGGCGACCCCGAAGGTCGCTACATCGTGGTGGCTACCACACGCCCCGAAACCATACTCGGCGACACCGCCGTGTGCGTCAACCCCAACGACGAGCGGTACACCTGGCTCAAGGGGAAACGTGTCATCGTTCCGATGGTGGGACGCTCCGTGCCTATCATCATGGACGAGTATGTTGAGATGGACTTCGGCACTGGATGCCTCAAGGTGACACCCGCCCATGACGTGAACGACTACATGCTCGGCGAGAAATACGGCCTCGAGTCAATCGACATATTCAACGACAACGGCACAATAGCCGACCGCGCAGGCTTCTATGCCGGAATGGACCGCTTCGATGTACGCACACAGATCATGAACGACCTGCAGGAGCGCGGCCTCGTGGAAAAGGTGGAGGACTATGTCAACAAGGTGGGACACTCCGAGCGAACCGATGCCGTCATCGAGCCGAAGCTCTCTATGCAGTGGTTTGTCAAAATGGAGGAACTCGTCAAGCCGGCCATCGCCGCTGTCGAGGAGGGCGACATCAAGTTTGTCCCCGCTAAATTCCGCAACACCTACCGCCACTGGATGACCACCATACGCGACTGGTGCATCTCGCGCCAGCTGTGGTGGGGACACCGCATACCGGCATGGTATCTGCCAAAGGGAGGCTTCGTGGTCGCAGAAACTGCCGAAGAAGCCCTTGTCAAGGCTCGCGAAAAGGCCGGCGACCCGTCACTCTCTGCCAGCGACCTGCGCCAAGACCCCGACTGCCTCGACACCTGGTTCTCCTCATGGCTGTGGCCGCTGTCCCTGTTCAACGGCATACTCGAGCCAGACAATGAGGAAGTGAAATACTACTACCCCACCGCCGACCTCGTGACCGCTCCGGACATCATATTCTTCTGGGTAGCCCGCATGATTATCGCCGGCTATGAGTTCCGTGGCGAAAAGCCCTTCGGCAACGTCTACTTCACAGGCATCGTGCGCGACAAGCTCGGCCGCAAGATGTCGAAGTCGCTGGGCAACTCCCCCGACCCGCTGGACCTGATAGAAGAGTTCGGCGCAGACGGCGTGCGCATGGGCATGATGCTCGCCGCCCCAGCAGGCAACGATATAATGTATGACGACGCGCTATGCAAGCAGGGACGCAATTTCTGCAACAAGATATGGAACGCCTTCCGTCTCGTCAAGGGGTGGCAGCCCGACGCTGCCGCAGCGCAGCCGGAATACGCCGCGCTCGGCATCAAATGGTTCAAGGCGCAGCTCAACCGCGCACTCGCCGAGGTGGACGACCTGATGGGCAAGTTCCGCATCTCCGAGGCTCTCATGGCCGTATACCGCCTATTCTGCGACGAGTTCTCGGCATGGTATCTCGAAGTAATCAAGCCGCCATACGGCGAACCGATTGACGCTAAGACATACGCAGCCACGCTCGAATACTTCGACATCCTGCTCCGTATGCTGCACCCCTTCATGCCCTTCATCACCGAGGAGCTGTGGCAGCACCTCGCCGACCGTGCAGAGGGAGAAAGCATCATGGTGCAGCAGCTCCCGGCAGCGGAAGAGTATGACCAGGACTTGCTCGCCCGCTTCGAAACACTCAAGGAGGTTGTCGCCGGCATACGCAACGTCCGCCTGAAAAAGCAGATAGCCAACAAGGTCAAGCTGCCGCTCCAGGCCAAAGGCTCGCTCGACAGCTCGCTCGACAGCATCCTGCTCAAGATGGGCAACATCGAGGCTGTCTCCGCAGTCGAGGAGAAACCCGCTGCCTCAATGTCATTCTTCGTCGGAGCGACGGAATACATCATTCCGCTCGAGAACAGCGTCAACGTGGAGGAAGAGCTGAAAAAACTCGAGGCCGACCTGAAATACTACACAGGCTTCCTCGCAACGGTTGAGAAAAAGCTCAGCAACGAGCGGTTCGTCAACAGCGCGCCCGAAAAGGTAGTGGCGCTGGAACGCAAGAAACAGGCTGATGCCACAGAGAAAATCGAGGCTGTCAGCCGCGCTATAAAAGCCCTGAAAGGGGAATAACGCACATATAGCCATACGAAGAGCCGGCATATTGTGTCGGCTCTATCCTGTGTGCATAAAAACGATATGCCGCGAGACATCAACGTCCAGCGGCATATACCCCAAATTACAAATTAGTGAAACTCAAAAATATGTTAGATAATTACCCTGTAGATTCTATATCAATTATTGCTTAATGTATTCCGTAGCCTCGCGCTCACGCGCGGGGCTATTGTTTTCGCGATTGAAAAGGTCATATTTCATATCCACAATGTCTAAGACAGTTTATTCATAACTAACTAATATGTCAAACTCACTCGCTGCAAGACGGTTATGAGCCATCCTGAAGATGTTTGCCTTTGAAAAAACGATGTGGGAATAATTGGAAAGTATGGGTAGGACACACGGCCGGCCGCAGCCGTCACATCTGTCTGCAACACACACGCCGCTTTGCGCGGGTGCGCATCTGTTGTCCGTACTCTGCCATCTCGTCCTCGCAAGATTTTTCGCGGCATTCAGGACTTGGCAGGTCTTCCGGCTCGTCCCCACCCCGGCAATCCTTCCCATGAGCCTCTCTCAGTTCACAGTGGATATCGATGCTGTCGGGATGTTGTACAGGACACACGGCAACGGGATTGCCCGGGATTCGCACCCGGTTCCCTTTTCAACAGCGTGTGAGGCTGTCACCAAATCCGATGCAAAATTACTCATTAGCAATGAAACGGCAAAATAAATTGCGGAAATTTTTCCGTTATTTCCCCGGCAATTCTCGAGAGCAATATTTTCGGGGCTCCCAGAGGTCTCGGAGAACTCCGATAAAGGCAACTGCAATGAGGGGGCGAGCCAATGCAGGCCCGCCCCCTCGGGGAATATTGAAGTGAAATCTATGTTGTCAATGTCACTTGATCACCACCTTGCGCATGGTGTTGCCCTTGCGCTCCAGGTAGATGCCAGCTGTCGGGTTGACTACACGCACGCCCTGAAGGTTGTAGTATACAGGAGCGTCGGTGTCAGCATCGATGCCGTCTATGCCAGTCTCGGTGTTGACGAAGGAATCCCACTCGGTGACGGGGACGATCTCCTCGCCATCAACAATTACCCAGCGGTACTCATAGTTGCCAGCTACGAGGTCAGTAGCGACAGCGTTGGCCTGGCTGCCCTCGGCAGTGCCGGTGGCGATAGTCGAGTCTTCAGTGCCGTAGAGGCGGTACTCTACTTTCAGGTCAGCGGCGTAAGCTGCCGGGTATGAAGTGAAGTCGTTGGCTGCGAGGAACAGAGCCGGTACGTTCTCCTCCTTGACACCCTGGCCGAGAACCACGTCAGCTGTGAACGTTGCGTTGCCTTCGCTCGGGGTAACGTTGCAGTCCACAATGTCAACATTCGGGGTCAGCTCACGGATTTCGCTGTACTTCCAGATGAATGCCTTGCTGTAGGTGGAAGCGCTTCCGTAAGGCACGTAAATGGGAGCGAATTTCTTCTCCGAAGCAGAAGCTGTGCTGAACACATACAGCCCGCCGAGTTCAATCGGCGTAGGGTTGCAGTTGTAAACCTTTACATCAGAGGTTATGTTGTTGCCGAATATTTCACTGAGGCTTTCCACTGTGGATGGCAGCAGAACGCGAGTTATCGAATTGCAGCCAGAGAATGCGCTGCGGCCGATTGTCTTGAGCGCAGGCATATCAGGCAGGTCGAGCAGCTGGGCGTCATCGCTGAAGGCAAACTCGCAGATTGTCTCAACGCTTGACAGGCTCTCGATAGAGTTCAGCGCGGTGCATCTCATGAATGCAGACGGGCCAATGGTCTTCACACCCTCCATGCCGGTGATAGTTTCTATCTTCTTGCAGCGAGAGAAGCTCTTTTCGCCGATAGTCTCAACAGAGGCGGGGATGTCGAAAGTCGTCAGGGCGATACAGTAGTCGAAGGCAAAGTCACCAATGCTCTTGACAGTCTCCGACAGCTCGATTGAAGTAATCTTCTGGTTGTAGCTGAATGCGCGGTATCCGACAGTGCGGATGCCTTCTGACAGCTTGATTGATTTGACAGTTGAAGCACACTGATAGAAGGCATAGTCGTCAACAGATGTCACCTGGAACTCTGTGCCGTCATCCGTGACGGTAGAGGGAACTACGTATTCAGCGTTCTTGTAGAATGAGGAGTTGCTTACGTTGGCAAGCACGAAATTGCTGTAGTCGTTGGTCTTGTCGTTGTAAGTCACTGCCACCTCGTTGGTCTCGCCGAGTGCTGTGATGCGGTACTTGATGCCGTCGATGGTCAGAGCCTGATTGATGGCATACTTCTGACCTTCTACAGCGACAGTCTTCCAGTCGGTAACAGCCTCGGTGTTGTCACCGGAAGTGTATACCCAGCGGTACTCGTAGTCGCCGGCTACAAGACCGTTGACAGATGCGGTGACGTTGCCGTTGTCAACAGTTGCAGCAGCGTATTCCGAAGTCTCGCTGCCGACTGTGCGGTATTCCGCCTTCAGGCCGGCGGCGTATGCTGCGGGATATGCGGTGAAGTCGTTGGCTGCGAGGAACAGAGCCGGTACGTTCTCCTCCTTAACACCCTCGCCGAGAGCGACTGTGGCATTGAACTTGACAGCATCGTTCTTGGCAACGGCAGTGCCGTCTGCGACAGTCACATCCGGCGTCAGCTCACGGATTTCGCTGTAGTTCCAGATGAATGCTTTGCTGTAGGTGGAAGCGCTTCCGTAAGGCACGTAAATGGGAGCAAATTTCTTCTCCGAGGCAGAAGCTGTGCTGAACACATACAGCCCGCCGAGTTCAAACGGTGTAGGGTTACAGTTGTAGACCTTTACATCAGCGGTTATCTTGTTGCCGAATATTTCACTGAGGCTTTCGACTGTGGATGGCAACAGAACTCGCGTCATTGAATTGCAACCGGAGAATGCATTGCGGCCGACTGTCTTGAGAGCCGGCATGGCAGGCAGGTCGAGCAGCTGGGCATCGCTGCTGAAAGCGAACTCGCCGAGAGACTCAACCAGAGTCAGTCCTTCAAGTGTCTTCAGTTCAGGACAAGACATGAACGCTGAGTTGCCGATGGTCTTGACAGCCTCCATACCAGTCACAGTTGCCAGCTTATTGCACTGCTCGAAACAACTTTTGGGGATAGTTTCTATCGCTGCAGGGATGTCAATGGTCTTGAGCTCGATGCAATAGTAGAACGCATACTCGCCGATGCTGCGGATAGTCTCTGGCAAAACAATCGACGTAAGGTAGGGAGCGTCATAGAACGCATGGTCAGTGACAGCGGTAACAGTGTACTCGACGCCGTCAAAGGTGACCTTTTCTGGAACGACAATGTCATCCATATACCACCCGGCATTGCACTGATAGTTATTCCTGACATCATTGTATGTCACAGCCACCTCGTTGGTCTCGCCTACGGATGTGACCTTGTACTTCACAAGGTTGCTGCCAGTCAGGATCTCGCCGACCGCGTGCGGTGTTGCGTCATCAGACTGCGTTGCCGGCGCGGCGTAGGCCGTGGCCGGAACACCCACTGCAAGCAGTGCGGCTGCGCTCAGTCCAATTGACAAAATGTAATTTTTCATATTACGCAATGTTTTAAATTAAGTATGTTGTTAGTTCATTGTACAAACTCACCCAACGGGACGGACACAAACCGCCCCCATGAAACATTGCCTTTGGAAAATGATGTGGGGATTATGTTGCAGACACAACGACAACTGCACGGTTTCGTCCGTTGCACCTGCCTGCCGGCACAGCTACAGAATGAGCGCACCGGTATCTCTGCCATCTCGTCCTCGCAAGATTTTTCGCGGCAATAAGACTTGGCAGGTCTTCCGGCTCGCTCCCACCCTGACAATCCTTCCCATGCGTCTGTCGCGGCGCACAGTGGATTTTGATTTTTGTCAGTGTGTTGATGTGGAGCTCACGGCAACGGGATTGCCCGGGATTTTCACCCGATTCCCTTTTCAACAGCGTGGGCTGTCACCAAATCCGCCGCGAAATTACACATAAGCGGCGAGACCGCAAAATAAAACGCGCCAAATTTTCATTTCGCTCACAGCACAGCCGCGAAACCAGGACGGCTCGCGGCTGCACACTACAAATTGAAATATGAATTATGTCTGTCAGAGGATGACCTTGCGGGTCGAAGAGCCGGCGCGGACGATGTAGATGCCTCGTGGCAGGGCTACTGCGCAGCTGCCAGTGCCGCTGTACGCCTCGCGTCCGTCCGCGCTCCATACCGTCACCGCCGTGCCGTCAGCACACTCGACACGCAACTCGCCGCCAACGCAGCTGACGCTGACCACCTCGCTGCCGTCAGCAACCTCCTCCACCCCGGAATACTCGTGGTAGACGATGTTGTTAAACTTGTTCCACGGAGCTGTAGCCGCGTACTTCTCCGGCGTCTGCACATACAGAGTAGAGAATGCATATATTGTGTTGTTGAACGGCTCTCCTGTACATACCGGCGGCAAGTCAGGCTCGCAGTATATGCCATCGGGGACTTCCCTGAAATTGAAAGCGCGATCTCCGATGCGCCGCACCTTACGCCCGATTTTCAGCGTTGAGATGGAATTGTTACCATAATAAGGAACATATTCAAATACGCTGTTTTCAACAACTTCTATGTCATCTGACAGCTCAATGACTGCATTATCAGGAAATATCGCTTCCTCAAATGCACATACTCCAATTTTGGACGCATTCTTTATTACACCAAATATTGACTCGCCGGAAAAATACGATTCTGAAAACGCAAATTGAGCAATTGACTTTATGTTCTTGCCTCCAGTAATTTCCTTGATTGTGGAATGCTGGAACGCTGGCGGTATCTCTGTCATCTCGTCAGACAACGTTATTTCCAAATCCGACTCAGGGTTTCCATTCCAAATGTGAGAAAAGGCATACTGACCTATTTCTTTTGCAGAGCCTGACAAATCCACCTTTTGCAATCCAGATTCGTAAAACGCATACTCTCCTATTGATTTTACACCTGACAAGTCCACCTCTTGTAATCCAGATTTGTAAAACGCATATTCTCCGACTGAGTTCACATTTGACAATAATGCTGTGCCTAACGATCGTCTGCCCTCAAAAGCATGCGGAGGAATTGACTCAAGGTCCGTCGGTGCTACGAAACTGCCAATCCCATACGGCACATAAAGCAGGTTCTTGCAGCCTTTGTCATACAGAACACCGCCGAGAGTGGAGTATACAGGGTTGTCGTCAGCAACGACTATCCGGCGGAGCGACTTGCAGGTATTGAATGAGGAAGCGTTGATGCTTGTAGTACCAGCTGAAAATGACACCTCTTCCAAAACCGGACACCCTGCCAGATTGAGTTCGGGCAGTTCTTTCAGCGACGTGCCGAAAGACAACCGCTTCAGATTCTTATTTCCATAGAATGTGTTTGCTCCGATTGAGGACACTGAGTTAGGCATCACAAGCTCGGAAAATGAAGTGTCTGAGAACGCATGATCTTCTACCGTTGTAACGGTGTTCGGAATAAACAGCTTTGTAGTCTGAGACCAGTAAAAGGCATAATCTCCGATTGTTGTTACACCAACTGGAATTGCAATAGATTCCAATTTACTTGACATGAAACAACCTCCTCCCAAAATCTTGAGGTTTTCTGGGAACACGAGTGCTGTTTTGCGAGCACACGGCACAAGAAGGAGAGTCTCGCCAGTATAGTCGTACAGCACGCCGTCCAGACAACTGAACTCGGTTGACTTCTTGCTGACTTCAATCTGCTCCAATCCCCAACCATAACCTTGTAGCCAGTTCAAGTTGCTTTCGTTGTTAATGATGGTCTCAGGCAAGAATATCTTGGTCGTGTTTGCAAGAGGAGTGTATTCTTCTCCGTACCTTGGATTGTAGTTGAGTTTTGCAAAACCGACTACTGGATATGTTTTGCCCTCGTATGTGACATACGAGGGAATTGCCAAAAGCTTTGGCCCTCGTTCCATTAACTCACCAGAATACAACGCTGAATTCCCCGCAATGATATAGTGTAGCCCATCGATATTAACAGTCGGGTTATTTGTGACAATAGACGCGAATGTCGGCAAAACGGCGAGTATCACCACAAGCACCGCAATGATTTTCTGTTTCATATTTGTGTTGTTTTTGTTGTGTCATTTATATAGTGGTGTATGGGAGGATAGTGTATACTCTCTCCTCCCATACGCCGTTGTTTCGTCAGCGTGCTATCCAGCCGTTACCGCCTTTTATCCAGAACCCAGGCTGCGAGTTTCCTTCAGTCGGCTCAGTTGTGTTGATCACTATGTCTCCCTGCTCCCAGCTGCCTGTGGTCGGCTTTGCCGAGGCTTGGCACGTCACATTGTCGTCTCTGAACTCAATCAGTGACAATCCTGAATTAGTACAGGAAACAATCGATGTCGAGTTTGACGATACCCGTTTCCACAGATGGCCTTCCACCGAAACTGAGTTGTCATGCAGAAACCGCGCTCCGCAAACCGGTACTGTCACCATATCCACCAGCTCTTCACCTTCTATGGTCGTTCTGCGAGTTATTTGAAGCAGGCATGAGGCCTCCTCGCCCTCATTCCAGTACAATGAGAACAAGATGCCGCATGCCTGTCCTTTGTAACTGTAATCGAGAGCAGTGTCGTCTGTGTATGAAGACATGGGTATGTCAATCTCACTTCCCATGATGCCCCGCGCCGCGTCAATAATGACCCTTGCCTTGAACTGAACAGTGACATTGCCATAGGCAGCCCCGCCGGTATCAGGCGTTTTGGGGATGTTGTCATTGTCCATAGCATCTATTGTCAAAGCCGGGATTGACGAAACTGTGTGCGATTGCTTCAGCTTCAAGTTGCGGCGGATGGATGCGTGATCGGACAGAAAGTAGCTGTGGCCGTTGAAGGCAGTGAACGGCTGGATTTCTCCGACAGCTCCTTTGCTGTCCGTGTCCTGTGTGCCAAGCATTATCCCCGTGGGGTGAAAAGACACGGTATCGCTGTTGGCAGTGACGCGGTAGTTCCGTGCCAAGTCGATGCTGTACGGCGCAACGCCCTGTCTGGCCTTAAGCAGGATGTCATTCTCGCTTGCCTTGTCAACAAAAGGTCTGTCACCTATGTTGTTGTAGCATACAAACTTGTTGTCCGAAAAATTAACAACACCGTAGTTGGCGTTTCCTTCACTGCCTCCGTCCATGGCATGGATGACGAAATTCGGCACCCGCCCTTTCTCGATGAAGTTGTCATGTATCGAAATCTGCGACCAGCGGATGTTCATCTGCATGCCAAACTCGCAGTGGTTGTCCGCGAACTCCAATGCTGTGCAGTGCTCGATGTCGATATCGCCGTGGATGATGCTGTTGCGTATCGAACCGCCCAAGCATGAACGCATTGCAATCGCCTTGTACAACTGAACCTCTGTTTTCTGGTTGTCCTTCTCTACTTCGTACACGCCCCGGTCGATGTGGCAGTCGTCGATGACCATGGCATCACCACACCCTCGTATGTCTATCAGGTACGGCAACTCTGAGGGAGCGACAAGTTTATCACGCAACTTGCCTCTGAACGTTGTCTCGACATAACAGCGGTACATGGTCTTGGAGTCGTTGTACTCCTCCGTCCACTTTACAGCCCGGTAAAAATTACGCCACATCACGTCTCTGAACGAAAAGGCTCCCGCAACAAGGCAACAAATACAATCTGCCTTTTTCAGGCACAACGCTGCTGCGTCATTATCTGATTCAGCGTCCTTGTTGTAATTGTAGAAGTATATGTGTTCAACAGAACCCATCGGAAGTGCATAACCTTTGTCCGCTGCGGGAGCAGAAATGCCGTTAGACCCATTGTCCTTGATGTTAACCGCAACGATAACAGGGCGCGAAACCGTAGAGTCTTCTTCCTCGGCCTCCACATTATCTTTCTTAAACTGATACAATGTGAACTTGCTTCCTTCAATCCCCAGAAAAGGGGTTATGTACGTGGCTCGGCCCCAGCTTTCAACCATGCCTGAGTCTGGTGTAACAAGTTCGATTTTCCCTGTTGTGGGATTCTTCGCATAATACGGTGTGTATGTGGCGCTGTCGCCGATGAGGTTGATGCCGTGGCGCAAGCGGATGGTATGCGACACAAGGTACACGCCGGCTGGCAGGAACACTTCGCCGGACATCTTCATCTCAACAGCCTTGTTTATCGCCACGGAGCAGTCGTGGGGATTTGCTGTATCGTAACTTTGCGTGCCGACTACCGAGTCAAACCACTTCGGGTATGCGCGGTCAATGTGCCAGTAGCCGCTTGCGGTGACGGTGTCTCCGAAAATCTGAGTAATGGGTGCTTCTACCGACGTAAAATTGCCGACGAGCTCAAGCTGCTGTTCAAGCTGCCTGTTGTTAAGCGTAACCAACGCACCTGCTATCATTCCTCCGTCAAACACCAGCGACACTCCGCTGGCTATCGAGACTTTTTCCACTCCGACTGCTGCCCTAATTGTGTTTTGGATAATAAACGTCGTGTCTGTACACGTTTCCAGCTGACTTAAACTCGTCAGCACTTGCCTCGTTCTAATTGCAGTCATTCTATTACACATCAATAAGTTATTACTTTTGAATTGTTCTGGTTTCCGCTTATCTCGACACCTATATCTAAACCCGGGAGATGTCGTAATAGTGCGAATAGCAGGTTCAATTCCTTTTACGCCGCAAATATACTGTTTTTTTCGTAGCCTCCAAACATTTCAGCCAGAAAATTTGCAACAAAGTCACAACACACTGAATTTCAAACCATTGCAACAGCTTTTTCAGCCATTGCAAACATAACATACGCGGCACAAAGGCTGTCAGCCGGTGACTGACTGCGCGTATTCTGCCAATTCGTCGATGGTGGCATCCTTGAGCAGCACCTTGTAGCCGGCATCGAGCAGGTATATGGCCGGTGTGGTGTCGAAGATGTAGATGTCGTTGTCCTCGACACGCGACTCGTCGAAACCGACTGTCCACCGCGTGGGCATCGTGGCGGCATCGGCGGCAAACGCTTCGCGGTCTTCAGCCACGTCTATCAGCAGCACGCGCACACGCCCGGAATTGACCGGTCCCATAAGCTGCTTGTCGTTGCGCACCCGCGAGATTATGTCGTGGCAGGTGTCGCAGTCTGGGTCATAGAACACGAGCAGCGTATATTGCGCCTTGGGCAGCGCGTAGAGCGACCGGGCATTGCCGGCGCGGTCGGTAAACCGGAAATCGGCGGCAGCGCGTCCGGGGCTGTTCTTTTCGGCTGCTGCAAGCAGGTACTCGTACCGCTGTGTGTCGCCGTCATCCAATACCCCAGAGCCGAGAGCCTCCTTCATCCACACTATGAATGCCCGCTCGCAGAACGATTCCGACCCTCGGCGGTAGAAATGCTTCCGGGCGAGTTCGGCAAGTTGCTTGTAGGCAGCCGGATAATTGCGCATCTGCTGCAACAGGGTGGTGACAGCGTATGAGATGCCGTAGTCCGAGGCATACTGGAACTGCGCGGCATAGCGTGCGAAAGAAGCATCCAAGAAGTCCTTGTCGCCCATACGGGCATCGTCAGGCGGCAGCGCATCCCAGTAGTGCAGTATGACATAATCAGCCCTGTCCATGGGGTCGAATATAGAGTCCGGCACTTCTGGCAGCGGCAGGGCTTTGTCAGCCATGGCGACAGCAGTATCTGCCGCCGTGGCTGTGCCCGCTTTGGTGTTTCCGCACGCAGGCAGCGCAACGAGAGCCGCTGCCAACAGGCTTGTCATGCACAGTCGCTTGCCGTTCATTGCTTGATGTATACTTCGAGGGCGGTGAAATCGCCGTCGGGCGTTATGGTCACATTGTCGCTGCTCGCCGGTATCAGCGCAAGCTCGCCCATACGCAACTCGGCATGCGCGGTGCCGGTGGCGAGTTCCGCCTTGCCGGCAGTGGCAATTATTATTACAAACGAATCGCACTCGGAGTAGTCGCGCAATATAGGCTCGTCTATCGTCATGACATTGGTGCTGAAATATGGTGTCCGCACCACATTGACAGGAATGTCAGGGCGAGCCGTGTACGGCACTGGCAGTCCGTCGCACTGGCTGAAATCCAGAGCTTCGAGGGCGAGGTCGAGATGCAGCTCGCGCTCGTTGCCGCTGTCGTCTCGCCGCTTGTAGTCATAGATGCGGTAAGTCTCGTCAGAAGTCTGCTGTATCTCCACAAGGAAACACCCCTGCCCTATGGCATGGACTGTCCCCGGGGGTATCAGGTACACGTCGCCCGGGGCTACGCGCCGACGGTTGAGCGCACTCTCTATATTGCCCGAGGCCACCATGTCAAGAAACTGCTCGCGGCTCATGTCGGCATTGAAGCCGATGGTCAGCTGCGCCTCCTCGTCAGAGGGGAGGACATACCACATCTCTGTCTTGCCGTAAGGAAGTCCCCTGCGCTGTGCCATCTCATCGTCGGGATGCACTTGCACAGACAACGTGTCGGAAGCGTCAATCAGCTTGATGAGAAGCGGGAACGTGTCGCCAAACCGCTTGAAATTCTTCTTGCCCAACAATGCAGCCCCATCGCGGTCAATAAGCTGGCGAATAGACAATCCGTCGTCGCAACCGCCCTCGACAGCAGACAGGCGGCCGTCAATGCCAGACAACGCCCAGCACTCACCTATCCGCTCGTCAGACTCGAAGCGTTTGAGCCGTGCTATCTTGTATCCGCCCCAAATGGTGGGCTTGTATATAGGCTTAAATTTCCACATATCGTCTTGTCAGGTTTGTAGTCCCTTGTGTGATTCGGTTGTGTATTTGAGTTTCTTATTTTGACAGTAGGTAGATTGCCTTGTCGAGTATCGCGTCGCGCCCGGCTGCAAGTTCCGATGCCGGGGCGTGGACTTCATACCCGGGTGTCGGGTCAATGCCGTCCTCGATGCTGTTGCCCTGCGCATCCGTCATCGGCGATGCCGACATACGCAGCCTCCAGCCGTTGGGGAGCTCTGAGGAGAAAGGCATGCCGCCCCCGCCGCCGGTGCGTGCGCCCATGACGACAACGCCCGGTGTCTGCCGCATCACCGACACGAAATCGTTGGCTGCGGAATAGCACGACCGGTTGGCAAGCACGACGACAGGCTTGCTCCACACCACGCGGCCGCTCTCCGCAGGGTGGTACACCACCGGATACGGCTCAGAAAAATCAGAATGTCCCGGGCCGGTCTTGTGGCGGATGTAGCCAGCCGTCATGTCCGCGTGTATCAGTCGCGACACAAACGGGCGAATGTGTGTGAGCGTGCCGCCGCCGTTGCCGCGCACATCTATTATCAGTGCATCGCACGCGCTCAGGTATGCCAGCACATAGTCCAGGTTGCCCTCGCCCACCGCATAAGAGAACGACGGGTATCGCAAGTAGCCTATGTTGGACGGCAATATCTTGTAGTCCATGGAACCGGTTGTGCGGTAGTCGAAATCAAGGTAATACTGCTGCACAGTACGGTAATCGAAATCCTCTGGATAGTCTGTCCACCAGTTGCGGTAATAGCTCACATTGAAGGGAGAGGATAAGTTGACATGGCCGTCGCGCAATTCGGCGAGCATCTCGGAGCAAACGTCAAACAGCTCCTCCTGCGTCATGCCAGGCAATATCCGCTTGCGGTAACGCTCTCGCACCTCGTTCCAATCCACCCCTTTCTCCTCGAAATAGCAGTAGTGGCGGTCCATCTCGTCCCAGAGGCAGTCAAACACACCGAGTGCGTCGTTGTCGTAGTCGTCCAGCTCGTGGCATGCCGTCAGCGGCAGCACCAACGCTGCGAGAACAGCCAATATAATATGTATATGCCGCAGTGTTTCTCTCATCTTTCCATGTTTTTGTGCATGGCACGCCGAGCCGCGCCGAAAGTTACGCCCACTACCAGCGAGTGGCTGACACGCTGCGTGTTGAGGCTGTTGACCCATGACGAATCGACCTTGTACCGGTAGCCTACAGTCAGGCTGCGCTTGGCAAACACGAACTCGGCAGACAGCAGGTTGTCGATGCGGAAATGGTTGCCCCACCAGCCAGTATGCACCAGTCCGTGGCGGTTGCCGAGGTATATCTCATAATATGACTCTCCGTATTCGGGAGAGAAGAACACGCCCACGGTGGGCAGAGTCACGCAGTCAGCAACAATGACAGGACAACGCCCCAGGCGTGTGTGCCATTCGCCGCGTGCCCTCAACGACAGCATTATGTCGGCATGGGCCGACGCGGGGTTGTTGCCGTTGCGCGGCAGGTAAGTCACGCCTGCTGCGAAACCCGCCGCACCGCCGGCAGCGACGCGCCATGACGGTGCAGGCATCCACACATACGACATTCCCCAGTCATATTGCAGCGTCAAGTCATACATATTGGCGTTGCCGGCGGGGTTGGCATCCAGCGCGGTTTCCACCATGGCGTTCATTTCCATGGAAAGCCGCTGGGGATTAGCCGGCATCATCTTGTCCCAACGCCCGGAGAGGGCAAGGCGCGCGCCATGGTAGCGCAGCGGCGTGAGGTAGGTGTCAGCCATAGAAGAGAAGCCGGCTTCGAGGGCGTATGACGAGGTTATGGGGCGGCTTTGCACAGCATCCTCGCCATGCAGCACAGCGGTTGAGAAGACCGCCAATGCAAGTGCCGCCAACCTGTTACTCATCAGCTGTGTCCGCGTTGTTTCCCGTTTCATTTTCAAGGGCGGAGAACAGGTTCGGCTCATTCGCCACTGCCGGTGTTTCCTCCTTCGGTGAGGTTTCCTCTACCCCCTCCGGCGTTTCCTCTTCGGTCTCTTCCGGTTCGGGGAAACGTGTCGGCTCTATCTCCTCAACGGTTTCAATCTCATAATTTGAAATGCGCTTCCCCTTGGCTTTGAAGCTCTTGACGGCGATAAACTCCTCCGCCTCTATCTCCACAGCCGGACGTATGGCATCATCGCCGCCGAATGTTACGCGGAAACGGGGGAAAGGCGTGTCCGTAAGGCGTATGACGCTCGACGCTGCATCGCTGCCGACAAACCGCTGGCGGCGAGCCGAAGGCTCAAACTGGAAACGTTTCAGGTAGGGATAGCCCAGCGAGGCATCGTTCAGCGCGAGTGTCCACACCTTTTCAGGGTTGAATTTCTCTATGCGCTCCAGATCGTCGTCGTAATGGTTGGCATCGGAATATGAGGTTGTGTAATATTCGCCGCTCCGGGTAATAACGAGAATCAAGTCGTTGCCCTGGAACGTGCCGAGGCACTCGCCGCGCCCGTCATAGTTTATGCGCAGCACATCACGGTCAAACCACACCTTGCGACCGCCGAGCGTGCTTGCGCCCTTGTGGACGAAACGCACCTCCGAGACCTTGTTCTTGGTCACGAGATTGCCCAGCGAGTCCTTCCCCTTGATGTCGAGGCCGGCGAAATCGACCACAACCTCCTTCTGCCTCGGACGGCGGCCGACGACCGGTATGCGGTCGTCGATGATGACACGCACCACGTCGGTCTCGCCGTTGGGGTTGGCAGAGAAATACATCAGCTTAGAACCGGGCAGCCCCTTGGTCATGTCATACTCCTTCTCTCGCGTCAGGCCGGTGATGAAGAACCGTTTCTTGTAATACACGCCGTCCTTGCCGTTGCGGTATATCACATTGTAGACCGTGCGCTTGTCCCCCTTCTTGAAGCGGCCTATGTACTTCACGTTCTTGCCGACATACAGCTTCTCCTGCACACGGACGAGGCGGTACTTGCCGTCGCCGTAGACTATCAGCATGTCATCGAGGTCGGAGCAGGTGAACAGTTCCTCACCCTCCTTGAGCCCGGTGCCGGCGAAACCGCCCTTCTTGTCGAAGAGCAGACGCTTGTTGGCCTCTGCCACCTTGGCGGCCTCGATAGAGTCAAACCCGCGTATCACAGTGCGGCGCGGATAATGCTCGCCGTATGTCTCTTTCAGGTGGGCGTACCATTTCACGGCATAGTCGGTGATGTGCTCACGGTTGTCGCGAACCTGCGCCATGCGGTCGTTCAGCCGGGCGATAGCCTCGTCAGCCTTCTCCACATTGTAGCGGTGTATGCGCTTCATCGGTATCTCCTCGAGCCGCTGCAGGTCGGCATCCGTCACCTCGCGCACCAGCCGGTCACGCCAGGGCTCGAGCCGCTTGCGTATGTGGGCGAAAATTGCCTCCTGGTCCTTGCCCTCCTCATACTCACGGTCCTTGTATATGCGCTCCTGGATGAATATCCTCTCCAGCGATGCGAAATGCAGTTTCTCCGACAGCTCCGACAGCTCTATTTCCAGTTCGCGGTCAAGCAGCGACACGGTGCGGTCCACGGATTGGCGCAGCACGTCGCTGACAGTGAGGAACAGCGGCTTGTTGTCTGAAATGACGCAGCAGTTGGGCGACAGGCTCACCTCGCAGTCAGTGAACGCATACAGCGCGTCGATAGCCTTGTCGGGCGACGTGCCGGGAGCAAGATGCACCAGTATCTCGGCTTTGGCGTTGGTATTGTCGTCCACACGGCGTATCTTGATTTTCCCCTTTTCCTGAGCAAGGAGGATGGACGAAATCAGGGTCTCGACGGTCTTGCCGTAAGGCACTTCCGTTACCGCCAGCGTCTTGCTGTCCACCTTCTCGATCTTGGCGCGTATCTTGACCCTGCCGCCGCGCTTGCCGTCATTGTACCGCGACACGTCGATGTATCCGCCCGTCTGGAAATCAGGGTACAGCGTGAACTCCTCGCCGTGCAGGTACGCGATGGCAGCATCGAGTATCTCGTTGAAATTGTGCGGCAGCACGCTCGTCCCCAGCCCGACAGCGATGCCCTCTACACCCTGGACGAGCAGCAGCGGGAACTTCACCGGCAATGTCACCGGCTCCTGGTTGCGGCCGTCATACGACGGCATAGTCTCCGTCACCTTGGGGTTGAAGACAGTCTCAAGGGCGAAAGTGGACAGACGGGCCTCGATGTAACGCGGAGCAGCCGCATCGTCGCCAGTGATGACGTTGCCCCAGTTTCCCTGCGTGTCGATCAGCAAGTCCTTCTGCCCCAGGTTGACCAGCGCGTCGCCTATCGAAGCGTCGCCGTGCGGGTGGTACTGCATGGTATTGCCCACGATGTTGGCGACCTTGTTGAAATGGCCGTCGTCGAGCTTGTACATCGAGTGCAGTATGCGCCGCTGCACAGGCTTCAGGCCGTCCTCGATTCGCGGGACGGCACGCTCGAGTATAACATAACTGGCATACTGGAGATACCAGTCACGGAACATCCCCGAGAGCTGCGACACGTTGTCGCTGCGCGTCAGGTATTCAAAATCGTCATTCCCTTCAGACATGGTGCATTTTGTGTTGGGTGTCAAAATCGTGTAAAGTTACGAAAAATCCCGCGAACCCGCAAATCCGCGGATTAAGCCTCCATGCTGTAGAGTCAAGAGGCAAGTGCAAAGTTAGTGTATTCTTTTGTAGAACTCGGATTTAGGGCAAGAAAAGTTGAGT
>CAKUKR010000007.1 GCA_934663645.1 uncultured Muribaculaceae bacterium
GCCAGATAGTGCTTCTCGATTTTGGCGTACAGGCTGAATTCAACCATTTTAGGGTCAACCATCACAAACTTGAGTTCGTCGGGGCGGCGGCAGTATAGCAGCGACGTGATTATGGCGTTCAGTCCGACAGACTTGCCCTGACCGGTAGCGCCGGCTACGAGCAAATGCGGCATCTTGGCGAGGTCGGCTATATATACTTCTCCGCCAATGGTAGAACCAAGGGCAATAGGCAGCTTGTATCGCGAGTTGCGGAACGCAGGCGACTTGATGACGGTGCGCATCGAGACAGTCTGCGGGTTCTTGTTTGCCACCTCGATGCCGACAGTGCCTTTGCCTGGTATGGGGGCGATAATGCGCACGCCGACAGCAGCAAGGCTGAGGGCTATGTCATCGACGAGGCTGCGTATCTTGGCAATCTTGACGCCAGTGTCTGGCACTATCTCGTACAGGGTGACTGTCGGGCCGACAGTCGCCTCGATGCTGACGATTGGTATGCCGAAGTCGGCGAGTGTCTTGCGGATTTTCTCCTTGTTCTCGAGCTGCTCGGCCTGGTCTATTTCGACTATCTGCCCATGGTCGTCGAGCAGGTCATACGGCGGGAAATTGTAGGGGAAATGCTCATAGCCGGGTTCGGTCTGTTCCGGTGCGGCGGCGTCTACTTCGCTTATGTGGTTCTGCTTGACGACCATCGTTCCGAGAGGGTCGCTCTCGTTGTCCATATCGGTCTCGTCGGTGTCAACAGCTGTGTTGTCCGCATCGTCCTCGAGGACGTAAGTGTCGCTGTTGTCGCTGTTGTCGCTGTCGTCGCTGTTGTCGCTGTCGTCGATTTCGCCGTACAACCCGCTGTCGTCTGTGTCGGTGATGCCGCTGTTTTCACCGTCAAAAGTCACATGGGTGTCTTCTTCAGCTGCGTCTTCCTGCGGCATTTCGTGTTCACCGGCCAGTGCAGCGTCTTCGTCCTCTTTCAGCTCCAGCTCACGGATGAGGCGCATTTTCTCCTCATCGGCCTCGCGCTGCGCCTTGTATTCCTCGCGGCGTTTTCTGGCGGCTTTGATCATTTTCCTGAAGAAGCGGATTATGTCTGCCAGGCAGAGTATCACGAATATTGCCACTGACATTATGAACAGCAGCCATACCCCAACTTCACCGAAGAAACCGAAGATGAATTCCGTGACCTGACGGCCGTGCAGCCCTCCCCAGTTTACAGCAGAGTTGGTATAAACTGTGGAGATGCCGACTATCAATGAAATGGCAATCAGAGCCACGAGGCACTTGATGGTGAAATTCACTGTCTTGAACTTCGTGTCGGGTATGAACAGCTTGACAGCCATGGCAAACATCCACAGGATGATGACTGCCGAGCCGATTCCGAAAGTGTCATTGATGAGGAACTCTGAAAGCCGTGCTCCACCTTCTCCGCCCTCGTTTGCAACGCCGGCGGCAGCGCCGACGGCGAGGTTGCTTATCTTTGATTGGTCTGCGGTGCAGTTGGTGAGGTATGAGATGAACGCAATGAACATGTAGACTGCGGAAATGGCGAGGATTACGCCAGTAGTCAGCCGCAGAGTGCGGTTTGTTGCTAACTTGCGGTATGTCTCTGCGCGGAACAGTGCGGACAGCCCCTGTATGTCCTGTACGACAGAGGGCGATGAGTCCTCCTTCTTTGCAGTCCGCTGCGACGGCTTGCGGGAGCGTTGGGTTTTGCCGGCCTTTTGGACGGCTGCATTATGAGGGTCAAGCGAGATGACGGAGTTGTCTGCCTCGCTCGTAACGTCTTCGATCTGCGGAGTATAATCGTTATATCGTCCCATCTGCGAATTACTATTCAGTCAGTGTAAGTACAGGACTGCAAAGTTAACCAATTTCGAGGGCATATACAATTACCTGTCAGTAAATTTTTGTCGGTTTCTTCGGCTACACAAAAGGACCGTGGCAAAGGATGAACTTCCTCTGCCACGGCTGGATTTCGTCTATGACAATTTGTTTACTTCTTTATGCCGTCACGCTTCAGGAGGGCGTCGACTGTCGGCTTTTTGCCACGGAACTCGATGTAGAGTTCCATCGGGTCGGCAGAGCCGCCTGTAGACATCATTTTCAGGTATTTGTCAGCGGTCTTCTTGTCGAAGATGCCGTTTTCGAGGAATGCGGAGAAAGCGTCAGCGTCAAGCACTTCAGCCCACTTGTAGCCGTAGTAGCCGGCAGCATAGCCTCCGGAGAAGATGTGTCCGAATGAGGGCGAGATGAGGCATCCTTTCACAGCATCGAAGATTTTGACCGGTTCGAGTGCGGCAGCCTCAAATTCTTCGAGGTCGGCAGATGCGCGGAGCGGCTCTGTGAGTGTATGGTATGCCATGTCGAGCAGTCCGAAGTTGAGCTGGCGCACGCACGAATAGGCTGCGCCGAACTGCTGCGACTTGATGAATTTCTCGATGAGTTCCTGCGGCATCTTCTTGCCTGTCTTGTGGTGCTTGGCAAAGCTGTCGAGGAACTTTTTCTGCGGCAGGTAGTTCTCGTTGAACTGCGAGAACAGCTCCACGAAGTCGTGGAATACGCTTGTGCCGGACATTGTGCTGTACTTGGACTGTGCCGAGAGACCCTGGAGGGCGTGTCCGAACTCGTGCAGGAACGTGGACACTTCGTAGGGTGTGAGCAGGACGGCCTCATTGCCTACAGGCTTCGAGAAGTTGCAGACTACGGAAATCAGCGGCAATGTGCGCACGCCGTTGTCATCCTTGCTTTCGGGGCGGAACTCGGTCATCCATGCGCCCGGAGCCTTGCCGGGGCGGTAGAAGAAGTCGGTGTAGAGCACGCCGAGTATCTTGCCGTCAGCTGAATATACGTCGTATGCGCGTACATCTGCATGGTAGCCAGGTATTTTCTTGTTTTCCTTGAACTTGAACCCGTACAGCTTGGTGGCGAGGCCGAACACACCGTCGATAGTGTTGTTCATCTCGAAATACGGCTTCATGTCCTCGTCGTTGAATGCGTAGTTGGCATTCTTCAGTTTGTCAGACCAGTAGCTGTAGTCCCAAGCCTCGAGCTTGAAGTCCGGGCCTTCAGTCTTTTGGGCAAACTCCTGGATTTCCTTCACCTCCTGGCGCATGGCGGGCATGTATGCGTCCTTCAGCTGGTTGAGCAGGTCGTATACGGCTGCCGGTGTTGCTGCCATAGTGCCCTGAAGCTGGTATTCGGCGAAATTCTTCTTGCCGAACAGCTGGCCTATTTCCATGCGGATGTTGGTGATGTCTTTCAGTATCTGCTCGTTGTCAAACTCTCCGCCGCAGTTGCGCGAATTATACATCTTGTACATTTGGAAACGCAGGTCGCGGTTCTTGTTGTACTTCATGAACGGGGAGTAGGAGGGAGCGAAGACTGTGAACAGGTACAGAGAGCCGTCGTCTGTCTTGCCTTCAGCCTCAAGCACTTCCTTGGCCTCGTGTCGTGCAGCGTCGATGATTGACTGGGGCATGCCATCAAGCTGGTCGAGTGTTAGCCACATGCGGCGTTCCGGGTCTTTCATGCCGTTTGTCACATTCTGCGCGAAACGGATGTTGAGGTTGGAGAGTTCGGCTGTCAGCTTGCGGTACTTCTCGCGAGCCTCTGCGCTGAGGTTTGCGCCTGACTCCTCAAAACTCTTGTATGTCAGCTCGATGAGGCGCTGGTCCTCGGGAGTGAGGTCTGTGCGTGATGCGCGGTTGTTGTAGACCTCCTTTACGCGCTGCCACAGCTTCTCGTTGAGCATGATGTCTGTGGAGTGGCGGGTCAGCTCGGGTGTCAGCTCGGAGGTGATGCGCATCAGGACAGTGTCGCCGGTTGCGTGCTCCACATTGCTGAGGGCGAGCTGTGCGATTGTCAGCGTGTTGCCGCTGCGGTCGAGCGCCACGATAGTGTTCTCAAATGTCGGGGCTTCGGGATTGGAGGTGATAGCGTCAATCTCCTGGATGTGTTGTTTGATGCCCTCGCGCACCGCGTTTTCGTAGTCAGAGGGCTGCAAGCGGTCAAACGGCACAACGCCGTATGGCAGCTGCGACGGCTCGAGCAGCGGATTGGCTGCCTGTGCCGGGATCTGCGTAGATGCACCCATAATGGTAAGTGCTGATAATGAGGTTAATAAGAATTTTTTCATTCTATGATAGTAATGGTTGGATTTGTCGTCGGAATCGGGACAGACGCTGTGTGGACGGCATCCGCGTCAACAGCCTTTGCCGTCGATGCTGCACGTAGCTCCTGGCTCGAACTCATTGCCTGACGGTTTGATGCCGGCGGCTTCCGGGTCGAGAGTCACAGTTCCGTCATCGAGGACAAAGCAAGGTATGCCGACAGAGCCGTGTCGCTTCGCTTCTGAAAATGCCGGGTCGGTGTCCCGCAGATGCAGGAACTCTTTGAGTGCGTGTACATCTGCTCCTATGTCGATTATCTCATATTTGCTGTTTCCGCTGACTGCACGTTTTGCCGATATGCAGTCGGGGCAGCTGTCCATTGAGTATATGCGTATCATATATATTGTCAGTCTTTGATGCTGATTGTGTCAGTCGGTACGGCGGTAGTCGCGCCATTTCTCGATGAGCATGGTCATGTCATCGGGTATGGGAGCGGAGAAGTCCATCTGTTCTCCGGTGTGGGGGTGAGTAAAGCCGAGTGTACGGGCGTGCAGTGCCTGACGAGGGCAGATGCTGAAGCAGTTTTCGATAAACTGCCGGTATTTGGCGAAGGTCGTGCCGCGCAATATCTTGTCGCCGCCATACCGCGCGTCGTTGAACAGCGGATGCCCGATGTGCTTCATGTGTACGCGGATCTGGTGTGTACGTCCCGTCTCAAGCACGCATTTCACTACCGACACGTAGCCGAATGTCTCGATGACCTTGTAATGCGTCACGGCGTGCTTGCCTATTGCAGGGTCCTCAAATACCTGCATCTGAAGGCGGTCGTGCGGATTGCGGGCTATGTTGCCGACTATCGTCCCTTCCCGCTCAGGGAAGTCTCCCCAAACCACTGCTACATATTCGCGGCGAGTGGTCTTGTTGAAGAACTGTGCGCCGAGGTGCGTCTTAGCCTCCGGTGTTTTGGCAATCACGAGCAGTCCAGACGTGTCCTTGTCAATGCGGTGTACCAGTCCTAGGCGAGGGTCGTCAACATCGTATTCGGGGTTGTCGCGGAAATGCCAGGCAAGGGCGTTGACCAGAGTGCCGTGATAGTTGCCGTGACCCGGATGTACAACCAGCCCTGCCGGTTTGTTGACCACCAGCACCCACTTGTCCTCATATACTATATCGAGGGGAATGTTTTCGGGTATGATTTCGAGCTCGTACCGAGGCCTGTCCATTACTATGCTTACCACATCATCGGGCTTGACCTTGTAGCTTGACTTGACCGCCTTGCCGTTGACGATGATGCAGCCAGCATCGGCGGCCTGTTGGATGCGGTTGCGGGAGGTCTTTTGCATCCGCGTGACCAGAAACTTGTCAACGCGCAGCAGCTGCTGCCCCTTGTCTGCGACAAACCGGAAATGCTCAAACATCTCCCGACCCTCGGCATCGACAAACAGAGCCTCGTCCGCAACGTTGTCCTCGTCATCAGACATTGCGGCTATGGGAGCTGTCTTGGGAGCGGCATTTAGTCTTATATCCTGATATTCTTCGCTGGATGTGGTCATTCAACAAATTCGTATTCAGGTTCTTCGTCTTGTTCTTCCTGGTTTTCAGCGGGAGCGGGGTAGGCTGGGCTGCTCGCTTCTTCGGGCGACATATAGCCCTCTTCGCCGTTCTCAAGGTTGTAATAATATGTCTGTCCGGAGCGTGACAACTCCTCGTTCTGAAGCGAATCTCGCAGTTCGCGCAGCCGTCCGTCGTATACCTCGATGATGATACGCGAGTTGACAGGAACTTTGTCCCCCTTCTTGACAGTCCGGCCGTTGGACAGCACCTTGACTATGCGGTCTGTCTCGCCGAGCACCTTGATAATCTGAATGTTCTTGAACCCGAGTTCTTCGAGGCGTGAGATGCCTTGCCGCAGCGAGGCTCCTTTCAGCGCATCCTCGTTGTGGTTCGGGCCGCCGTCTATTTCCACCTGCTTGGGGTTGACGGCGTTGATGTACAGGAATATCTTGCGTCCTGGCTTGACCACCGATTTGGCTTTCGGGAACTGTTCGATTACGTACCCTGGTTTGATGTCCTCTCGGTACAGCGAGTCGCGGATGTCTATCTTGAATCCGGCAGCGTGCAGCTTCTTGATAGCCTCGGTGTAGGACATGTTCTCAACGTTAGGCACTATGTCTTTCTGCCCGTGTTTGGTGAACAGGGCAATGGATATGTACGAAATCCATAATCCAATCGCAGCCACAACAACGATGATGATGAGGTTGAGGATAATGGAATTGCCAGCCAGGGAGCGTTTCTCCTTGCGTGGTTCTTCGGGTTTGTTATAGTCGTTCAAAGCGGTTTGGTTCTTGTTTGAGATGTAAAGTTAGTGAAAATATCGCGATGATAAGGCATTTCGTGCGGAAAAACTTCGCAACCGTCTCTCCGTGGTAAATTACCTCCTAATATTGGTTAAAACAAAGGGTGGTGGTGTCGATAGATTGGCGAAATATGAGTAACTTTGCATTTCAAAGTGTAGATATATCCGATGCGAAAATATTTGTGTCTCATAATTCTTGCGTGCCTCTTGGCAGGATGCGGCGAATACAACAAGGTCTACAAGAGTTCAGACCCCAAAGTTAAGTTCGAGTATGCCAAGCGGGCTTTCGACGAGAAGAAATATAATCAGGCATATACGCTGCTGGAACAGGTCATCACGCCGTTGCGCGGCGGGCCTGATGGCGAGGAGGCTCTGTACCTGCTCGGGCTGTCGTATTACGAGGACAAGGATTACCTAAACTCGGGAGTGTATTTCAAGACATACTACAACCGTTATCCGCGCGGTAAATATGCAGAGCTCGCGCGGTTTTACAGCGGCTACGGTTATTATCTTGACTCTCCGGATCCGCAGCTCGACCAGTCCATTACCATTAAGGCCATTGAGGAGCTGCAAGGTTTTTTGGACTATTATCCCAAGAGTGACCGTGTGACGATGGCGCAGAATGCCATATTCGAGCTGCAGGACAAGTTGACTTTGAAGGAGTTGCAGAACGCGCAGCTATACTACAACCTCGGCAATTTCCTCGGCAACAACTATGCGGCTGCTGTGATTGTGGCTGAGAACGCGCTGAAGCAGTATCCCTATTCCAAGTACCGCGAGGAATTCGAGATGATTATCCTCAAGTCAAAGTACCAGCAGGCACGGCAGAGCGTTGATGAGAAGCGACGCGAGCGTTATCAGGATGTTGTGGACGAGTACTATTCTTTCATCAACAATTTTCCTGACTCAAAATACAAGGCCGAGGCGGACGCGATGTTCAAAGTGTCACGCTCGCATATCGAGAATTAATTGCAATAGGAACAAAGACTCATAACATATTCAGTAAGATGGATTACAAGAAAACAAATGCTCCCACCAACACTGTCACCCGTGACATGATTGCGATGGCTGACCAGACAGGCAATGTCTACGAAACTGTTTGCATCATCGGCAAACGGGCCAACCAGATTGCCGTGGAGATGAAAAAGGGACTTGAAAAGAAACTTGCGGAGTTTGCTACTGTTTCCGATAATCTCGAGGAGACGGCTGAAAACCATGAGCAGATAGAAATATCCCGCTTTTATGAGCGGCTTCCCAAACCAACGCTGATAGCCACACAGGAGTACCTCGAGCACAAGCTCTACTTCACCAATCCCTTGAAGGAGAAAGATAAACTCGCTGATTGACAAAATCAATCAGCACTGCATAAACAACAATGGTCTGGATGAAGAGTCCCTCTTTTTCCAGACCGTTCTGATTATATTGACAGGCACAACGGTGACACTCCATATTTTCAATCCGGAAACAGATTTTGCCCTCGCACACGGCAAGCGGCAGTACACCGCTCCTCAGGCTGTGAGAAAACTGCGGCAATCGTTGGCGGCGTTGCCGGCTATATGGGCTGAACCGGGTGACTGCATATTGCTGCTCGATGAGTATGTTGATACGCCCTATTCCCGGATTGCTGTCGAGCGCGGCGTTGTCATCGTATCAGAAATTGCACTTAAATCTTTGGAAATCAGCCGAGTCGTTCCCTGGGGCTGGAATCCGGACATCGCGGCAAGACTGGAGAGGCTTGGGGTAGACACGGCCTTGATGCCAGATGCTCCAGCTTTGTCCAAGTTGCGCAAGTTGGCTCACAGACGCACGACCATTGGCTTTCACCAATTCATCAACGCACAGATCGGTTATGGGTGTGTGGACGATGTGCCTGCGGAATTGCGCGACATTGAGGCGGTCGAGGCGTGGCTTGACCAAACGCCAGACAGCTATCTGAAAGCTCCGTGGAGCAGCAGCGGCAGGGGAGTGCTTCACACGCCTACGATGTCACGCTCTGCGGTTTTGTCATGGGCAAAAGGGATAATCCGCTCGCAGGGGAGTGTAATGGCGGAGGTCGCATCGACTAAGTCAATAGACTTTGCCTCTGAATGGGTTTGCGCTGGTGGCAAGGCGGTCTATTCAGGGATGTCTGTTTTCAACACGGACATCCGTGGAGGATATAGCGGGAATATGGTTGCGGCAGATGATGTGTTGAGAAGGGAGATTGGGCAGCATACCGAGATGCTTGATGATGTGATAGAAGTGCAGCGTCAGGCAATTGACAAGTTCATAGCTCCTTATTATAACGGGTGTCTGGGCATCGATATGCTTTGCGATGAGGCTGGAAGGATAAATGCGTGTGTGGAAGTCAACATACGTCACACCATGGGCTTTGTCGCCATGAGCCTGTACAGGTTGACTGGTCGTGAAATGACATTCAATCCGTTGACGTTCAAAGGTCTGTAGCTGTATTCCTCATGCGAATATGTGACGGAACAATTCCTCGACTTTGCCCACTTCGACAATGTTGATTTTTGTGCGTCTCTTGCCCCCTCCCTTGAAATTGCTTTTCGGGATATATATGGTCTCAAACCCGAGTTTGGCAGCTTCCTCCACTCGTTGTTCAATTCGTGTCACTGTACGTATTTCGCCCGACAGACCCACTTCTCCGACAAGTGTAATCCCTTGCGGCAGCGCAATGTCGAAATTTGAGGACATGATTGCCGCTACTACTGCAAGGTCAAGAGCCGGGTCAACTACCTTTATGCCGCCGGCGATGTTCAGGAACACGTCTTTCTGGCCAAGGCGGAATTTAGCGCGTTTTTCGAGGACAGCAAGCAGCATATTTAGTCGCCGCTGGTCATAGCCTGTTACGGAGCGTTGCGGCGTGCCGTATGCCGCCGTTGAAACGAGGGCTTGTGTCTCGATGAGGAACGGGCGCACGCCCTCTATAGTCACGCCGATGGCGATGCCGGACATGTTTTCGTCCCGGTTCTCTGACAGCAGCATCTCTGATGGGTTGACCACTTCTCGCAGCCCCTTGTCCACCATTTCGTAGATGCCGATTTCGGAAGTTGAGCCGAAGCGGTTCTTGATGGCGCGGAGTATGCGGAACAGGTATTGGCGGTCGCCCTCAAACTGAAGTACCGTGTCAACGATGTGTTCGAGCACCTTCGGGCCGGCTATTGACCCCTCCTTGTTGATATGTCCGACGAGCAGCACCGGCACCCCCGAGGTCTTGGCGTAGCGCAGCAATGCGGCGGCACATTCGCGGACCTGACTCACGCTGCCGGCTGCTGATTCAATTGATGACGAGGCAATAGTCTGTATCGAGTCAACGACCACAAGCCCCGGTTTCAGGTTCTCAATCTGCGTGAAAATGTTCTCGAGTGAAGTCTCGCACAATATATATGTGTTGTCAGAGATTTTGCCGAGCCGGTCGGCACGCAGTTTGAGCTGGCTGGCGCTTTCCTCGCCAGAAATGTACAGCACAGTGCGGCCGCGTATCGACAGGATGTTTTGCAGCAGCAATGTCGATTTGCCGATTCCCGGCTCGCCGCCGATTAGGGTTATGCTTCCTGCCACAAGACCGCCGCCCAGGACACGGTTCAGTTCGCCGGACGGCATCTTGACGCGCATCTCCTCGACAGGTTCTATCTGCGACAGCGGGACAGGCTTGCCGGACGACGGCAATAGTGTCCCCGGGGCGTTGCTCTGTTGAGCCGTGGAAACCTTCTCCTCGACAAACGTGTTCCACTCGCCGCAACCGGGGCATTTCCCCAGCCATTTGGGCGATTCATGACCACATGAGGAACAGAAGTATACAGATTTGTACTTTGCCTTTGCCATAATCAGTCGTGTTTTGCGGTGCGTCGGCGGAACTCTGCCACTACAAGGGCTGTGGCTATACCGACATTGAGCGACTCCGCGTGCGGCCCGTTTCCGTATGGGGGGAGCAGCAAGCGGTGTGTCACCATGCGGCGCACTGCATCGCTAAGGCCGTTACCCTCATTGCCCATTACGATGAAACCGCATTCTGACAGCTCTTGCCCGTATATGTTGTCGCCGTCGAGCAGCGTGCCGTATACCGGCAGCGACGGATTGGCGGCAAACAGCGAGGACAAGTCTGTGTATGTCACTTTCACACGCGACATTGACCCCATGGTGGCTTGCACTGTCTTGCTGTTGTATAGATCCACGGTGTCATGCGACGCAAAGACGGTGTCAATGCCGTACCAGTCTGCGGTGCGGATTATTGTGCCGAGGTTGCCCGGGTCTTGCACGCCGTCAATCGCAAGGTACAGTCCTCGCGGCAGGGGCGATGATGTTTGCGGCGAGGACGGCATCTTCATTACGGCGATCACTTCTGGTGCTGTGGCGAGTGATGACAGCCGTTGCATTTTCTTGCTGTCGGCTGTGAGAACCGGCTCAAAGCAGGTGGCGTAATCTGTGTGAGTGTCGAGCCATTGTCGGGTAGCGATTAGGGCTTCCGGCTCGTATGTCCCGGCCAGTTCGCGGATGCATTTCTCCCCTTCAACCAGAAACAGACGCTCCGCATCGCGGCGTTTCTTGTGTCGCAATGCGGCATACCTGCCTAACCGAGTTTTCGACAGTACCTCTGCCATGTTGTAGCTGGTTGATAATGAAGTGCCTAAATTCAAAAATGAGTGTCGATGTATTGTCGTCAGCGTAGGGACGCGGCGTGCCGCGTCCGCCTGTGTTAGATGTAATTGCTTGATTTATTGCAACTTCTCTTGCGGACGCGGCACGCCGCGTCCCTACGCTGGCAATCCAATGATACGCTATTGGCGCACTTTGACTTGTCCTATTGTGTTTCGCGGCTCATTTTGCCTTTGCCGCAATCTTGCCCCAAGTGTCGCGCAGCCCGATGGTCTTGTTGAACACAAGGTGGCCGTCTGTGCTGTCAGGGTCGACCGTATAGTAGCCGAGACGCTGGAACTGGTAGTGGTCTTCCACTTTGGCTCGTTCAGCAAGCCAAGGCTCTATATATACCGTGTCGAGCACTTTGAGCGAGTCGGGGTTGAGCAGGTCTTTCAGCTCACCCTCGGCTGCTGACGGGTTCTCGACGGCGAACAGACGGTCGTACTCGCGCACCTCTACGCGCACGGCGGTTGGCGCAGACACCCAGTGGAGTGTGCCTTTCACCTTGCGGTCGGCTCCGGGCAGCCCGCTGCGTGTGTCGAAGTCCACAGTCGCGTATATCTCCTCAATTTCGCCGGCATCGTCCTTCTTAACGCCAGTGCATTTGATGATGTATGCCCCTTTGAGGCGCACCTCCTTGTCTGGCGAAAGGCGGAAGAACTTTTTCGGCGGATTTTCCATGAAGTCGTCACGCTCTATCCACAGCTCGCGTGAGAATGGCATGTCGTGCGTGCCCTCCGCCGGGTTTTCCGGATTGCTCTCCATCGACATCGTTTCGGTCTTCCCCTCGGGATAGTTGGTGAGTATCAGCTTCACTGGGTTCTTGACCGCGCTTACGCGAATAGCTGTCTTGTTGAGGTCTTCGCGTATGGAGTGCTCGAGCAGCTCGATATGGTTCAACGCCTCATATTTGGTATATCCGATGCGGCGCACGAAATCCTTGATTGACGAGGGCGTGTAGCCGCGTCGGCGCAGTCCGCACAATGTCGGCATGCGCGGGTCGTCCCATCCTCTCACCAGTCCGTCTTTGACAAGCTGGAGCAGCTTGCGCTTGCTCATCATGGTGTATGTCAGGTTCAGTCGGTTGAACTCGATCTGGCGCGGGCAATAGCTCTCGTCGGCGAGTTCCTTGACAAACCACTCATAGAGCGGACGGTGGGGGACAAACTCGAGCGTGCAGATGGAGTGCGTCACACCCTCGAAGTAATCGCTCTGGCCGTGAGCGAAATCATACATCGGGTATACCTTCCACTTGTCGCCGGTGCGCCAGTGCGGAGTCTTGATGATGCGGTACATTATAGGGTCGCGGAAGTGCATGTTGTCAGATGCCATGTCTATCTTGGCTCGCAGCACCATAGACCCCTCGTCAAACTCCCCTTTGTTCATGCGCTCGAACAGGTCGATGTTTTCGTCGACAGGGCGGTCGCGGTATGGAGAAGCCTCGCCGGGAGTGGTAGGCGTGCCTTTCTGGCGTGCTATTTCCTCTGAAGACTGTTCGTCAACGTATGCCTTGCCCTCGCGTATCATCCGCATTGCGAGGTCGTACAGACGGTCGAAATAGTCGCTCGCATAGTACAGGCGGTCGCCCCAGTCATATCCGAGCCAATGTATGTCGCGCTTTATGGCCTCGACATATTCGGTGTCCTCTTTCTGCGGGTTGGTGTCGTCAAAGCGGAGATTGCAAGTGCCCCCGAATTTCTCGGCTGCCCCGAAATCCATGATGAACGCCTTGGCATGGCCTATGTGCAGGTAGCCGTTTGGTTCTGGCGGAAAGCGGGTATTGAGTCGTCCTCCGTTTTTCCCGGCTTCCAAGTCTGCTTTTATCTCTTGTTCTATGAAATTCAATCCCGCCTCATCGACGAGGATTTCTTCGTTATTGTCTGTATTCATCATCAAAAACTCTTCTATTAAGTCGCGAAGTTAATAAAACCGCTGGTTTTTCGCAACACCGTCAGCGCCTTTTCCGTGACTTTTCACGACATTTATCCCTTTCGTGGGTTGGCGATGACAGCTCCTTGGCCGCTTCTGTCTTCAAGCGTCAGCGGGCGAGGGAGAGGTTGATGGAGATGCCGTAGTTGGAGTTGGAGGTCGGGTAGGAGGAGTTCGAGACGAGCGGCGTGTTAATCTGGTGGTCGAAGAATGCTGACAGCGTAACTCGGCGGCTGAGGATGTAACTTGCCATGAAGTTGATTGAGAATGTGCGCGTCCCTTGTGTTGCCTGTGTGTACGCTGTCTCGATGCGACGTATCAGCGAAAGGTTGTTGGAGTACGATATGTCGAGGTTCAATGTCAGGTCGTTGCTTACGCCGCCCTGTTTTGACCCTATTTTCAGTATGTTGTTGAAGTTGGCAATCTTGTATCCTGCACCGAGAGTGAACTGCTTGCTTGTGGTCTCGACAACCTGACCGGCAGACGAGTTGAGGTTTAGCGTGCGGGAATCACGGTATTCGGTGTTGAGTGTAATTTCATTGTTGAATGTCACTGACAGGCCGATGAGCGGTGCGAACTTCTCGGTTATTGCCACCGACGAGATGTTGAACGGCGACGACGGAATAGGCTGCTGTGACTGCTCGTCCTGAATAAAGCCGAGGTCGCCATCGATGCCTATCCAGTTCATGTATGACGAATACGAACCAATGGAATATGTGCATTGATATGCGTGTGAAACTGTGAACTTCTTGAATATGTTGCGCATATTGCCAAGGTTGATGAATCCGTCGTATGTGACGCGCCAGTTGGGACGCATAGATTCGAGACCAGGGAAATGGCTCAATGTCACCTTGTTCACGTCGTATCCGCTGTATGCAGCGAGGAATGCCGGTATCAGTACATCTGACGATGTCTGGCTGACAGAGCCTACCTCGGGGTTGTAGGCAGTGCCGCCGAGGGGATTGCCCTCCAGGAAGCCTGTCTGCGGGTAAGTGCTTCCGTTGTACTGGCTTTGCACACGGGCTGCTACAACAGGTATGTTGGCGAGGAACTGGTTGAACGCATCGGATGCGTAGCCGTTCTCTGCCTTGGAACTCTTGAATGCTGTCTTGAGGGCAACGTGTGTGCGAGTGTAAGAGCCACTGTATGACGTAGGCATGCCAGCATACATGAACTGCATCTGCTGGGTGCGGTTGTCTGTCAGGTTTGATGTGAGAAGTATTTTGAGGCCTGCTATCGGCTCGAGTGTAAGCTCGAAGTTGAACTCTTTGCCCCTGTTCCAGATGGCCGGTGAGGTCTGTCCGTCACCAGTGAGCAGCCAGCCCCGGTCAAGGGCTTTCTGCACATAGTCTTCGTTGAAGAAGCCAAACGCGAAGTCGAGGCCTGGAGACATCGGCCCGTATTTCGTGCTTTGACCAAACATGTCGCCCACGTTGGGAGAGAACTGCGGCAAGGTCAGCGAGCGTGACGACCTCCAGCGGAACGACACGTTGCGTGTCATCATGAGGAAGCGCAGCGAATAGTCGCCTATTTCCTTCCATACGTTCTTCTTGTCTCCTTTTTGGTCTTCGGCTACAGTGATGCGTATGCTGGTTTCCCCCTTGGTGAGGATCTCTATGGTGTTTTCGTCCACGACGCGCGTCTCGAGTTTGACAATAGTATTGCCGTTGGTACGCCCTGTGACCTTCACTTTCTTGGTCTTCAGGTTGTGCTTGACCAGGGTTGTCGTGTCTGGCGAGAGGGTGATGGCTCGTTCAAACCGCTTTGCTTTCTTGTCGCGTTGGTTGTTCTTATTCTTGTTCTTGTCACGCGATGACGACGATGTGCTTCCCCAACGCTTGTTGATGTTCTGCAGATACTTGGACTTGTTGTAGAGAGTCTCAAAGTTGATGCGTGCATCAGCATTCCATGTGGACTGGTTGGCGATGGTGTTGCCGAGGAACATGTCCTCAACAGTTGCCCCCTTGTCCCAGCGGTAGGTGGAATTGTATGTCAGCGAGCCGCTGATGAAGCTCAACAGTGGTATCTTGCTGAAAGGCGGACGCCATGAGGCTGTGAATGTCTGGTTGTAGTTCCACGGGGTTCCGAAGCCCTTGATAGAGTTCCATACAGTGTCTTTCCAGTCGCGGTATTTGTCGGGGAACAGTTTCTTGTTAACCGCGCCGACTGTCTCCTCAATGCGTGCGGTCGTGTTGCTTGCGAATGTGAAGTTGAGTGACTGTGTGAGGTTCCATGTCAGGTTAAGCTGTCTGTCCCAAAGGAAGTTCTTGCTCACCTGAACGGGCAGACGGAAGTCAACGTCCACTTCGGAGCGCGTCTGTTCTTCGTAATAATACCGCGATATGTTGGTCAGGAATGTCAGCGAGTTGAACATCCAGTTGATGCCCCATTCCTTGAAGAACTTGGCGTTTTTGCTCTTGCTCTTGAGCCAGCCGAAAGGTTTCAGCGGCTTGATGTACGGTGAATAGGAATACTGGAAGCTTCCTCTGTAGTCGTTGGTGTTCTGGTATTCTGTCGTCGGGTCAACGTTCTTCTGCTTGTTGAACGAGAATGAGACCTGGAAGTTCGCGGGATCCCAGGGCATCGGGTTCTTGCTCTGAACATTGAACTTGAGTCCTGATATAGAGAAGCTCTCGACAGTCTTGCGGGTTATGGCATAGCTGCTGATAGAGTCGCGCTCATGCTTGGTCGCAGCCGCGTCGAGTGCGTCCTTCAGCAGGATGTCCTGATCGAGGGGGTTGTATTTCGGTGTGTTCTTTTCCGTCGAGTGTGAATAGTAAATCGGGGCGGACAGTTTCGCTCCTGCGGGGAAAACCTTGCCCAAATCTCCCTGCACGGCAAAGTTGAGCTGTTCGTAGCGGTCGAGGCGACGCTGTGACAGACCCTGGTCAACGCCGCCGAAGCCGTCAGTTTCAATGTGTCCAGAAACGTTTACAGTCGCAATGTCACTGATGCCAAGGTTGATATTGCCTTTCGCTGCCCAGCCGCCGGACTCGTTGAAGTCAGTTACTTTCATCTCGTTGACCCAAACAGTCCCGTCCTTGACAGAATTAGAGCGGTTGCGCACGCCAATGAGCATGACACGTACATCTGACAGCGAGGGGTTGCCGAGCACCGCAACTGTGTTGTGGTCGTTGCCGGGGTCACGCATGCTGAACAGTGTAGTGTAGCCTACGCCTTCTGTTCCTGAAGACCGCTGGCGGTTGCGCTCAGTCTTGACGTTGGTAAAGGCTTCCATTGCCACGTCGAGGCGGTTGGAAATAGGCCAGACGCGGGCGCGGTCGCCGCTGTTCATGTTGTTATAGCGTCCCTCAGGTGTTAGTTCGAGTGGTATTTCATACTCGTAGTAGTTGTTCTTGACATCCGAGCCAAGGCGGATGAACATCGACAGGTCGCCGTTTGACACGTTGGTCACGTTGTCAATGAGAGCCTCGGCGTGTACCCACATCTGCAGACGCTTGTAGATGCGCAGGTCGAGCAGGGTGTTCTTGTAAATGCCTCGTGCGTCGCCGGCCTGAAGCCCTGTCACCTTCATTGACAGCGACTGCTCGTTTAGCTGTGTCGCCTGTGACTGACCTGGGTCTTGTATACGGGTAACATCAGGCGGAAGAACGTAGTTGACAGGTGTGCGCCCGCTGTTCTCCTCGATGTTTACTACAGATACGTCAAGCTGTCCTTCAGCCGGAGAGTCGTTGCGGCTGTTGAGGTTGAACTTGTAGTCGCGCCAGTCGCCGCGTACCAGTTCGAGTGTAGCAAAGCGGAGGTGCGTTACGGCACGGAAACCGGTCATGAACATACGTGCGAAGCGAATGGTCGAGAAGTCATTGATGCCTCCGACCACCTTGTCCGGGTTGCTCAAGGGTATTTTGAATTGATACCACACCATGGTCTTTTTGCCGTCGCGAGTAGTCACTTCCGACACCTGCTTGTCGGTAATGTAATTCTTGCCGACTTCGAGGTCTTCGGGGCGTATGGAAACCTTGTACTGGAAGTAACGCTCGTATTCGTTGAGCGTGTTGTCCTGGTTGATGTCCTCCACATCGGGAACAGAACGCGATGACTGGTACTGCGGGTTGTCGCTTTGGTCAGGTGAGAGCGAGTTGCCTTCCACGCCGTTGTAGTGCTTGTAGCGGTCCAGTATTGATGTCTGGTGCTGGTCGTACCAAGTCGAGCGGTAGAAATGGTAATTGTCGCCGGCAGGGTCGTTCATCGGAGAGAACGGGTCATCCTGCATCTCTGAAATCACGGTGGGGGAGAGGCGTTGGCGCAGGCTGTTAAGATAGTCAGCGTATGTGTGGAAATTGTATTCGTCGTCATTTGAGAGGCCGTCGAGGCCGAGGTCCTGCATCGGTCGGGCATTGGCAGCGTTCTCGAATGCGTATGTCAGCGAGTTTTGCGTAGACACACGTCCCCAGTTGGTCTCCGCCATGAACTGGTTGTTGCCATCAATGGGGTTGCCGTTTTCATAGCTCTTCTTGCCGTCTTTGAGGATGTCCTCGCTTATCTCGCCGAAGTTGAAATAGAGGTCGCCGCCCTCTGTATTGGGGTTGTCGGGGTCAAGGAACGGGTCGAGCATCCAGAACTGGACATACTCAATGTTGGAATTCTCGAAATTGGTGTTGTCCAGCTTGCGCATGATGCCGCCCCAACGCTTTTCAGGGTTGAGCAGACTGCCGTTGCTGTCTATATTGTCGCAGTCGAGGTTGTACGGGCCGCGCTCGGTGGGGTAGAACGACAGGTTGAGTGTCTGTATGTAGTTGGACTCGCCGTAGTTGATTTCGCGGTTGGGGAAAATCTCATTGACAGTCACCTCGCGGACGTATGGGTTGGACAGCTGTGCAACGTCATTCTTCAGATAGCCTGGCAGCATCGAGGAGTTGCGTTGCGTGAAGATGCGGTCGATGTAATACCATGCCAGCAGCGAGCGGTTTTTCCCGTAGTCAACATTGTCGACGAGGGCAGCCTCGGGGAAGAGTGCGTCCGCACTCGGGTCATACGGGGTCGAAGCGAGAAACCAAGAATAGGGAGAGCGCAGGTCCACGCCTGTCTGCGAGTTCTCGAAGTCGTCAATATAGCTCGAGCCTTTGGCAGAGCCTGACTTCTGCTTGTGTGGAACGAGCTGCGCAAACTCGCCGGTCATGCTGATGCTTGACGGCGCGGTAGAGCTGACTGTTGGGATCTTGTTGATGAGGTTGGTCAGCCACATGAATTGCTTGTTGAACGAGAAGTTGACGCCCCACATCGTGTTGTTGATAACCTCGTCTCCGATGTTGACTTTTTCGGTAAGCGCTTTCTCTGAGAAATTCAACAGCGTCGCTCCGAGGGTGAAATCCTTGCTGAACTTGTATTGCGCGTCAAGCCCGACAAGTGTTTTGCGCTGCATGGAGAATGTGGACTGGTTTTCGAGGCTTACACTGACATTTGTGCCGGCATCGATGATGCTCTGGTTGGTGATTGTGACTATGCCCATTGAGTAGTCCACAGTATAGTCGCTGTTTTCCACGAGAGTGGCACCGCCGGCAGTCACGACGACAGACCCTCGCGGCACATTCATCGCGTTCAGTCGTATGGTCGCACCGTTTGAGGCCTGATATTCGCCCACGAGCGAATACTTGTTCTTGTCGGCAAACTGACGTGCCACCACGAGGGTCGAGTCGTACAGCTCATGGAAGACATACGGTTCAGCTATGGCCGGGTCGCCAATCTTTCGCTCGAGGTTGTCGCCGAAGGGCTCTGCCACAGGAAATATCACCTTGCCGCTTGAGGATATGACTGTATAGCCCTCGATGTAGTCGAAGAATCCGTCAGGGTTAGTCTCCTGGTTGGAATCGAGCCGGTCGAGGTTCATCAGCTGGAGTATCGGCTTGTCGGATACTGTTGGCGCAGGGATATAGTTTATCTCCTGGCCTGTTGTGTCGCTCAGGTACTTGATGTTCAGCTTGAAATTCTTCTTCTGCAGCTGGTATGCCCCAAGCGAGTAGACATTCTTCATCATCAGCTTCCACATCGGCAGTTTCGGGCTGACCGTTGTGCCTCGCAGCATTTTCAGATAGAGGGACTGGCTGGTTGAGCTTACGTCGCTCGAGAACTCACCCACCTGGTAAACCTTGCCGTTGCAGGTGTATTCGTATGCCACGGCGAGGACTTCGTCCGTAGACAGTGCAGACTTCAACGAGATGTAACCGAGAGTGGAGTTTAGGGTGTATTCGCTCGAACTCAGCAAACGAGCGCTCTCCACTTTCTCAAAGTCGCGCCCGCCGTTGATGCCGTATGCCTGCAGGGGTTCGAGCACTTGTGTGACGCGGCTGATGTCGCGGGCTTCGGGGTATTGCTCCTTGATTACACTCAGCAGGTTGTTCGACTGGTTCGACGGGTTGTCATACGACATATTGGGTGTCCAGTAGTCAGAAGCCAAACGCTTGTTCTCGCCCAAATCCATGAATCCCACGAAGTTGCGCGATTCGTTGTAGTTTCCGTTCTTGTTGGTCACCCACACTTCTATTCGTGTGATGTTTATTCCCGAAGACACGTGCGGCAGCTTGGACGCAAATTGGTCGTAATTGTCATAGAAATATTGAGACAGGAAGAAGTGCCGGTTTGCATCATATTCATCGGCACGCACCTGAAACTTTGTGGTCTGTACGCCGCCTTGTGTCGAAACTGTCTTGGACTCGCTGTTCTGCTGGGAGAGCAGGCCTGTCAGTGTGAGTTTGCCGAACTGCAGTTTGGCCTTGACACCGAACAGGGCAGTACCACCGCGTATGAGGCTCGAACCGGTGGTCATGCTCACATTGCCGGCCTCGATATTCTTGATGATTTCATCTTCCTTGCCCTCGTATGCCAGTTTCAGGTTCTTGGAGTCGAAGTCAAACGTAGCGTCGGTGTTGTACGTCATGTTGAACTTCATCTTGTCACCTACCGACGCGGCTATGTTGGCTTGGATTTTCTGGTCGAAATCGAAATATGTCTTGCGGCGCGACTTTAGCGAGATGGCGGGGTTGTCCGTCTTGTTGCTCTTGATGCCCATGGAAATCTGTGCAGAGCCGGAGGTGGTCAACCGCACGCCGCCGGGGCCGAACACTTTTTCGAGCGGCCCGAGCGCGAAGTTCATGTCGAGGATGTTGAACGGTTCTTTCTCCTTCTTCTCGAAAATCTCGCTGTTTTTCGAGCGGAAGTAGTCCCACATTTCCTGTTTGTTGACTATCGCGTTGTATTGCTCGGCACTCATCATGTACGGGGTCACGATTTCATTCTCCCCGAGCTTGGTGCGTATGACATACATGCCGAGTTCGGGGTCATACGTCACTTCTGTCTTGATGTTTTCGGGAGTAGATAGGTCGGCAGCATATTCCTTGCCGGCATAATCGTCGTAATCGCGCGGGATAGTCGGCTGCACGTCCGCCGGCATTGACACGCTGTCCTGCCTGTTTGGATTGCTGTACTGGCTCGCTGGGGGAGGGGGCGGCGGAGCTATAGGTTTTGTTCCTGTGCGTGTCTGCGAATGTGACACGACTGTTGCCAACAACGCTGCTATCAGCATTGCCGGCATCGCCAGACGTTTTATGTAGATGTTCCTTCTACTTCGCATAAGGTCTGCAACCCGTTGCAGTCATTGCACAACTCTGTGCGTCACAGCATTTTGAGTGCCTGCTTTATGGCAGCTTCTGTCGATATTTCAGGTTTGTCTGCAAATATCTTCGTGAGTGCCTTGCGGCTCAACGTTACAGTGAAGCCCAGCATCTGCAAAGCTGTCAATGCTTCTTCGTATGCCTCTGACTGCACAGGTTGACTTGTAGATAACGCGAAGCCTACGCTGTTTATTTTATCCCGCAGATCCACAATTATGCGCTGTGCCGTCTTGCCGCCTATGCCTTTGACTGCTTTCAGCATAGCGTCGTTGCCTGTCGCTATCGCGCCTTCGAGCTGGTCGGGTGTCATGGCGGACAGGATCAGGCGAGCTGTGTTCGGCCCGACACCGCTCACTCCAATCAGCAGGCGGAACAGCATGCGCCCTCGCTTGTCGAGAAACCCGAACAATACGTGCGCATCCTCTCGAATTGATTCATGAACGTACAGTTTTGCATGTTCAAGCGTTTCGAGTGTCGCATAGTCGAGCAGCGTGATGTTTACCTCATACCCCATTCCGTTGCAGTCTATCACTGCCGCAGTAGGTGTCAGTTCGGCTATTGAGCCGCTTATGTAGTCAATCATTTGTGATGTCCATCTTTGGTTTTATCGCATGACAAAGTTAATCATTTTACAGTATACGTGCAAGTGTGCTGCCAATCAATGAATTACAAGCATTACGCCTCATGTCTTTCATTAGCGAGTATGACATGGCTGTCAGTGTTTAAGGCTGTGAAGCTGTGTGCTCCGGCGTTTGGCACACTAATTGCTAACGGCGAAAATCAGAAATTAATCAAAAACAAACGATATCATGAACATCAAACCGTTGGCAGACCGTGTACTCATTGAGCCGGTCGCAGCTGAAGAAGTGACAATGAGCGGAATCATTATCCCCGACTCTGCAAAGGAGAAACCTCTGAAGGGCAAAGTGCTCGCCGTTGGCAATGGCACAAAAGATGAGGAGATGGTTCTGAAAGTTGGCGACACCGTACTCTATGGCAAGTATGCCGGCACTGAAATCGAGATTGAAGGTGAGAAGTATCTGATGATGCGTCAGAGCGACGTTCTCGCTATCGTAGGTTGAAAATAAATCCGGCGGCAGACACATGCCGCCATAATCAGGAGAAAATACACAATGGCTAAGGAAATAAAATTCAATATCAATGCTCGCGAAGAGCTGAAGAAGGGTGTTGACGCGCTCGCAGACGCTGTCAAGGTAACTCTCGGCCCGAAGGGTCGCAATGTAATTATTGAGAAGAAGTTCGGCGCACCTCACATCACTAAGGATGGTGTGACCGTGGCGCGCGAAATCGAACTGGACGACGCTTTCCAGAACATGGGAGCACAGCTGGTCAAAGAAGTCGCATCCAAGACAGGCGACCAGGCCGGTGACGGCACAACGACGGCAACTGTACTCGCACAGTCAATCGTGAATGTCGGTCTGAAGAACGTTGCTGCTGGCGCAAATCCCATGGATCTGAAGCGCGGTATCGACAAGGCCGTCGCCAATGTCGTTGAGGGCATCAAGGCGCAGAGCCAGGAGGTCGGCACGGACTTCAAGAAAATCGAGAACATCGCACGCATTTCCGCCAACAACGATGAAAAAATCGGAGAACTCATCGCAGAGGCAATGGAAAAGGTTTCTCTCGACGGCGTTATCACTGTTGAGGAGGCCAAAGGTACTGAAACTTCTGTTGAACTCGTTGAGGGCATGGAGTTTGACAGAGGGTACATCTCTCCTTACTTCGTCACCAACAGCGAGAAGATGGAGTGCGAGATGGAAAATCCTTACATCCTTCTCTATGACAAGAAGATTTCCAACCTCAAGGAGATGCTTCCTGTGCTCGAAGCCACAGCACAGTCAGGTCGCGGTCTGCTCATAATCGCAGAGGACGTTGACAACGAGGCTCTCGCAACACTGGTAGTAAACCGTCTGCGCGGCTCACTGAAAGTTTGCGCTGTCAAAGCTCCTGGCTTCGGCGACCGCCGCAAGGAGATGCTCGAAGACATCGCTATCCTCACGGGCGGCACAGTCATCAGCGAGACAAAGGGTATGCAACTTGCCAATGCAACTATTGCTGAACTCGGCTCGGCTGACAAGGTGACAGTCAACAAGGACAACACTATCATCGTCAATGGTGCTGGTGACAAGGAGGCTATCGCAGCTCGTATCGGTCAGATCAAGGCTCAGATTGAAGCTACATCTTCAACATACGACAAAGAGAAGCTCGAGGAACGCAAGGCTAAACTATCGGGCGGTGTTGCCGTCCTCTACATCGGCGCACCCTCTGAGGTTGAGATGAAGGAGAAGAAAGACCGCGTAGACGACGCTCTGAGTGCTACTCGTGCAGCTGTAGCTGAAGGCATAGTTCCTGGCGGCGGCGTAGCTTTCATCCGATGCCTCCCCGCTCTTGACGAGCTGAAGGGCGACAACGACGATGAGAACACGGGTATCGCAATCATCCGCCGCGCTATCGAGGAGCCGCTTCGCCAGATTGTCGAGAACGCAGGTGTCGAGGGTGCGGTCATCGTCCAGAAAGTCAAGGACGGCAAGGGCGATTTCGGCTACAATGCCCGCACAGCCACCTTTGAGAACTTCTTCGCAGCAGGTGTCATTGACCCCGCCAAGGTAACACGTGTGGCACTCGAGAACGCAGCCAGCATCGCCGGCATGTTCCTGACAACAGAATGTGTGATTGCTGACAAGAAGGAAGAGAACCCGATGCCCGCAATGCCTAATCCCGGCATGGGCGGTATGGGCGGCATGATGTAAGCCGAAAACTGACAATGGCTTTGCAGCTGAGTTGCAATATGTTTCAAAGCCGTAAATACAATACGAAGGAGTTGCCCCCGATAATCAGGGGCGACTCCTTTGTTGTTTAGCAGAACCGCAATATCGCGAACAACAATGATATATTATTTTTCGGGTACGGGCAATTCCCGGTATGTAGCGGAGAGTTTGGCTGACTGTATAGGTGATGACGCTGCACCGCTTGCGCCGTTGGCTTGTTCTGACGAGGAAGTTTGCCTGTCATCATACGAGAGTGTCGGCATAGTCTGCCCTGTGTACAGTTGGGGCTTGCCTGTTCCTGTAGCCGAGTTTGTCAGGCGATTGGCTCGTCGCCGTGATAAGCAGCCGTATGTATGGTGTGTCCTGACATGCGGGGACGAAACCGGTTTAGCGCATCGCATTATGGAGTCTGAATTGGCACGCCGTGGCTATAACCTCAACGCCGTGTGGAGTGTCATTATGCCTAACAATTATGTCCTCTTGCCAGGGTTTGATGTCGATGCTGATGACGTTGCGCAGAGGAAGATTGATGCTGCGCCAAAGCGCATTGCGGAGATTGCCGCCGGGATATTTGAGCGAACAGAAGTGACTGATGTGACTGTCGGGTCGCTGCCGTGGCTGAAATCCCGGATTGTTTATCCGCTTTTCAAACGGTGGGGCATATTCCCGAGGAAATTCCGGGTCTCTTCCGATTGTGTCGGCTGTAGACGTTGCGCCTCAGCCTGTCCGCTTGGCAATGTGACTATGGTTGACGGCAAGCCCTCTTGGGGAAACAATTGTGCCAGCTGCGTAGCGTGCTATCATGTTTGTCCGAGGGAGTGCATACAATATGGCAGTGCCACACGCGGAAAGGGACATTACTGCTTCCGTGCAAAAACGAAATGCGGCGAGTAAACGTTATTGAATAAGATTGTCTAATCAGCAGTAAGCTAACACTCTGAATTATGAAAAGACTTTACACCTCATTGTACGCATTGGCACTTGCCTGCGGCATGGCAAGCGCGGAATATGTAGTTGTAGCACGCGAAACGCGAGTTTTCGACGGCCCGGCTGCCAAGGATGCGACCGCCGCGATGTCAGGGGCAGACGTTGTCGCCAAGCCTGGTATGGTGTTCGTCAAAGAGTCAGCGCAGGGCGGCTGGAACAAGGTTGAATATCTCACTGGCATGAGAGCTTATATCAACGCTGACATGATTGCGTCCGGTTCGGCAGTCTCCCTTCCCTCTGACGGTGAATATGGCATAGCCAACGGCGTCTCCAAGGTGACAATAACATCTGACGGCGGCAAATACACGCTGCGAGATGACAAGGCTGCGTATTCGGGCAAAGCAGAGAACAATGCCGTGATTTTCCGTGACGTGTGCGGCAACGTGACGTATTCTGCCGTTGTCCTGAACGGCAAGGCTTACATCTACGACTACACTTCGCTCGGTTGGTAAAACGGGAGCGACTCCGGTTCAATCTGCGATCGCTGCGACTGCCGCATGGTAGTTGCGCAACGAGTGTGCCTTGTGTATGGCTTTCCATGCGCGGCGGCCGATAAGCGGCTCGGCATAGTCCCACAGCGGCCGCAACTTGGAAAGTATTTGCACGTCCCCACACAGGTCTCGCTCGTACACCTCGCCGATTTCCTCATTCAGGCGGACGAGTGCAGATATGCGCCGCTGCTCCGTCCATTCTTCGCCATACACGAATTCTTCGGCAAGCGACGGACGTGCCAGCAGCCCTCGGCCTATCATTACACCCGCGATGCCCGGGTATTTCGCATATATGTCGGCAATGTCAGCAGGGGTGTGCAGATCGCCGTTGTATATGACAGGATGCTTGGATTGCGTCAAAAACTCGCTGAAAGCATCCATTGCCAACTCTCCGTCATACTTCTGTTTGCCTGTTCGCGGGTGAAACGCGACCTGAGCCAGCGGCATTTCGTTGACAGCATCCGCTATCTCTCGCCAGCCGTCAGTGTCAACCTCTCCGCATCGCATCTTGAGTGAGAATTTGATTTGGGGCATCTGTCGCATCTGCTCGGCTACGGCTGCGAGCGTTTCGGGATGAGACATCAACGCGCATCCTCGTCCACGACGTGTCTGCATCGGGAAGGGGCAGCCGATGTTCAGGTCAATCTCATTATAACCGGCCTCGACAACAATGTCAGCAAGTCGGCGAAACTCGTCAGCGTCAGAGAATATTATCTGCGGCACAGTGTTTATGCCCTCGTTCAGCGGCGATTGCAGCCGAGCAACGTCCTGACGGCGCGGCTCGCCTTTCTCGATGCGGATGAAGGGCGTATAGTATGCGTCAACTCCTTTGAACAGGCGTGCGTGAATGCTGCGGTAAACATGGTCGGTATAACCCTGTAGCGGGGCAAAAAGTATGGTAGTCATCTAGCTGTATCAGTCGTTTGAACCTGAGGACATAAATGCAAAATACACGGAAGCCACAAGACATAGAAATGAGACAATGTGATTCCAATGGAATTTTTCTCCCTTGAAGACGAATGTCACTATTAGCGTGAAGACCGTCAGTGACACGACTTCCTGAATGACCTTCAACTCGATGAGGGAAAAACCTCCGCCGTTCTCTGCGTAACCTAGCCTGTTTGCCGGCACCATGAAGCAATACTCGAAGAAGGCGAGACCCCACGAGAGCAGGATTACGGCAAACAGCGGCCAATTGGAGGTAATCCCGGCGGTCTGCAGTTTCAGGTGTCCATACCAGGCGAATGTCATGAACACGTTGGAAATCAGCAACAGTACAATAGTCAGAATCTTGTCATTCATGCCTTTGACCAGTGGTGGATGCGGTTGTCGGGTCAATATTTTGTCGAGAGCGACAAGTACGGAGTCTTGTCGGTGTCGAAGAGGTATACGTTCTCGTAGCCGGCGGCTTCAGCCTTGTCGCGGTATTCCTGCGCTTTGTCTGCATTGCCGGTTTGCGCGTAATATACAGCTGCGTATGCCAACGCTTCCGGGGTCTCTCCTTTGGCAAGCATGCCTGATATTGTGGCTTCGCCGTCCAAGGTTTTGCCGGATAGCGTCTGCGCTATGGCACGATATGCCAATGCCGGCAGTCTGTCGGCTTGAGTGTTTGCTGCACGCTGCAGGTCGCCGTTTGCGCCGCTGTTGTCATTCTGCATATATCGCTTCACGTAGGCCCTCAGCAGCAGTGCGTCAACGGCTTCGGCATCAATTAGTACGGCTTCATTGAGCGCGTCTGTCGCAGCTTTTGCATCTCCCTGCGCAATAGCGGCTTTGGCCATAGCCATTAGCGATTGAGTGTCTGGATTGGCCGAGGAGTAAGCTTTGGATGCAAACAGCAATCCCGTAGCAGGTGAGTTGTTTGCCAGTTCTACGGCTGATTTGACCAGATAAGCATCCGCTGTCGGTTGCATGGAAATTGCCTTGTCTGCGTATGTTTTGGCTTCGTCAAGCTTGTTGAGCGACAAGCAGACGTGGGCTGCGCGAGTGAGCGTTGAGGCAGAAACGTCCTCGCTCTGCGCAAGTTTACGGTAAACGCTGTATGCGTCGTTCAGATGGCCCGTATTGGCGCATATTGCCGCTCGGATGTATGACATGAACGAATTGCCAGAGTTCTTGGACTCTGCGAAGTCGAAGCCGCGGCTGAAAGCGTCGTAGTTTTCGCGAGCCACCTGTTCGAGGCCGGCAAACGGACGCTGTATGTCGTCGCCGAGAGAAATGGCGGTCAGGTAATTGACTACGCTTTTCTCCATTTCACCGAGGTCATGGTATACCTCGCCGATACGGCAGTAGGTCAATGCAGAAGTCGAGTCTACATTCTTCATCTCCTCGAGCAGCTGGTTGGCCTCTTCAGTATTTCCTTTGAGTGCAGAGGCTTTGGCCATGCCGAAAAATGCCTCTTGGCTGCGTGATTTCAGTCGTATCATGGACTGGAACGTGCTGTAGGCATTGTCAGCATCCTTCATTGCCAGATATATGTTGCCTTTGCGGTACAAGTCGGAATACGACTTGGGGTTGATAGTGAGAGCCTTGTTTACCGCTTCGAGAGCTTTGGCGTTGTCTTCGAGCTGGATGTATATGTCGCTCATGAGGGAGTACTCGTGCATCAGCAAGTCTGCTTCCTTGGCTGGGGTATACTTGATTGCCGTCTCGACATCATCGAGGGCGTTGGCATACATATCGAGCCTGTAATACTCCACGGCACGCCGGTAGAGCGTTATGTAGTCTTTGGGGTCTTCGCGAAGTGTCTCCTCGTATGCGCTGAAAATCGCCTTGGTGAGCTGGCTCATCTGCTGGGGATATGCACTCGCGGCTGACAGGATTGCCGCAGCGGCAAACAGTGTTTTGATATATTTCATGATTGTGTCTTATTTCGTGTTGTTGTTTTCGAGGACTACCATGCGCAAGCGTGTCAGACGCTGCAGCAGTGCTTCGACGCGGTCGAGCTTCAGCATGTTCGCGCCGTCGCTTTTCGCGACAGAGGGGTCGGGGTGGGTCTCCATGAATATGCCGTCCGCGCCAACCGCTATAGCTGCTGACGCGACTGTGTCGATGAGTGCAGGCAGACCGCCAGTGACACCTGATGACTGGTTAGGCTGTTGCAGCGAGTGGGTTATATCCATGATGACCGGGCAGTTGCACTCATGCTTCATCAGTGGTATTCCACGGAAATCGACCAGTAAGTCCTGGTATCCAAACATCGTGCCTCTGTCGGTGATGCTCACTTGGTCGTTGCCTGACATGCGCACCTTCTCGACGGCATGGGTCATGGACGAGGGCGACAGGAACTGCCCTTTTTTGATGTTCACCATTTTGCCGGTCTTGGCGGCAGCGACCAACAGGTTCGTCTGGCGGCAGAGGAACGCCGGTATCTGCAGAACATCAACATAACGCGCTGCCATAGCGGCTTCGTGTGCTTCATGGATGTCTGTGACTACAGGCACGTCAAACTCCTCACGGACACGCGCCAGTATGCGCAACGCTTTCTCGTCGCCGATGCCGGTAAACGAATCCAGGCGGCTGCGGTTTGCCTTGCGGTAGCTGCCTTTGAAGACCAACGGTATGTCCAGTCGCGCCGTGACGTCTTTCAGGACAGCGGCGCACTGCAACGCCATGTCTTCGCTCTCTATGGCGCACGGTCCGGCGAGCAGGAAGAAATTGCCGGTCTTGCTCGAGGAGAGGTATGATGTCATCCCCTCGGCGGCAACGCGGCTCAATACTGTATCGGTAGTCGTCATAATTGTCAGCGGAGAGATTTGAGTTGTTCTATAATATGAAATGTGGAGAGGGCGAACAGGGCTGCTGTCTCGGTGCGCAGCCGGTTGTCGCCGAAAGTCACGGGCGTATACCCGGCGGCAAGAGCCTTTTCCGCCTCTGCCGGTGAAAAGTCGCCTTCGGGCCCGATAAGTATAGTTACATCCTTATCCACTGGGCACACGTCGGCAAACGGCTGGCGTTGGGTGTGGCTGTCGCAGTAGCCCATGAAGCGGCTGCCGTCGCCTGGCGTGACAAATTGGGAGAACGGCATCATCGGGACGAGCTGGGGCATCACGGCTTTCAGGCTCTGCTTCATGGCGGAGACCATAATCTTCTCGATGCGGTCTGCGCGGACTTCCTTGCGCTCGCTGTGTTCGCACCGCAGCAGCACGATGCGGTCAATGCCTATTTCAACTGCCTTTTCGGCAAACCATTCCAGCCTGTCGATGTTTTTGGGCGGCGCAATTGCCACTGTTACAGAGCCGTGCCATATTTTGGGTACATCCTCTGTCGCCAGCACCTCAACTGTGGTATGCTTGTGGTGAGCCGAGGTGATGACGCAGGTGTACCGATGCCCGTTGCCGTCAACGACGCTGATGTTGTCGCCCTCGTGCAGGCGCAGAACACGTGCGCAGTGCGCGGAGTCTGATTCGGGCAGTTCGTGCGTTGCCAGTATGTCGGGGGCATAGAACTGTATCATATATGTGTTGACAGCAGCGGCGGCGCGAGGTTTATTTATTGTCGAGCTCTATGTTGTGGTGCTTGTGTTCCTTGAAGAGCAGAAAGAACAGCACTGCCACTATCAGGGCATAGCCGGCAAATATGAACCAGCAGGTCTGCCAGTCGCCGAGCAGGAAGCCGTCTTCCCACTTGCAGAAGTGGTTTACGACTTCGCCGGCCAGCAATGTGCCGACACTTGCGCCAAGGCCGTTGGTCATCAGCATGAACAGACCCTGTGCCGAAGCGCGGACTTCAGGGCTGCATTTCTGGTCAACGAACAGACCGCCGGAGACGTTGAAGAAGTCGAAAGCCACGCCATATACTATGCAGGAGAGTATGAACAGTGTCACGCCAGGGAAGGCCGGGTTGCCGAGGCCGAAGAACCCGAAGCGGAGCACCCATGCCACCATCGCAATCAGCATGACTATCTTGATTCCGTATTTCTTGAGGAAGAAGGGTATGAGCAATATGCACAAAGCCTCGGCAACCTGCGATAAGGAAACAAGCAATGTTGCATTATTGGCGGCAAATGTGTCTACCATTGACGGGTCGCCTTTGAAGCTGGTGATGAAAGGAGTCGCGTAACTGTTCGTTACTTGCAAGGACATGCCCAGCAGTGCGGAGAATATGAAGAACATCGCCATCTGACGGCTCTTGAACAGCTTGAACGCATCCAGCCCGAAAGCCTGTGAGAACGACTGCGAAACCTTCTTGACAAGAGGACAGGCCGGCAGCGTGAAGCAATAGGCAAACAGCAGCAGGCTCATCAGCCCAGACATGAGGAACTGGTAGTGAGTGTACTGGAACTTGTTGTCGCTGTTTCCGAGCAGGAACGTGAAGCAGCCGTCTTCAATGGAGGCGCAGTTGACGAACCACATCATCAGGATGAAGCCTACTGTGCCGAAAACACGAATGGGCGGGAAATCCTTGACTGTGTCCATTCCTTTGTTTTTCAGGATAGCAAATGCCGCCGTGTTTGACAATGCAAGCGTAGGCATATAGAATGCAACGCTAAATGTGTAGACGGTCATGAACAATACCGGATCAGGCGTTGCGCTCTCGCTGCCCATGAAGAACAGCCCGAACATTCCGAGGCCTGCCAGCAGGTGGCAGTAGCCTAACAGCCGCTGCGGCTGTACAAATCTGTCGGCTATCATGCCCATGAGGGCGGGCATAAATATGGAGACGAGGCCCTGGATAGTATAATACCATGAAATGTCAGCACCCATCCCGGCGCGTCCGAGGTAGTTGCCCATAGATGTCAGGTATGCTCCCCAGACTGCGAACTGCAGGAAATTGAGAGCTGAAAGTCGTACCTTGATTCCGTTCATACTGTCTGTCTATACTTTAATTAATCAGACAACAGGACAATGCTCCCGATAGGGCTGAAGCCTGTTATCCTACGGACAAAGTTAGTTATTTTCCGGCAATAAAGGTATGCTAGGCAGCAAATTTATTCAGCTGTGTCAACAAAATCGAGGTATTCTCGCCTGTCAGGCACCTCAATACGGTCGCCGTAAACCTCGATTACGCCCTTTTCAGCGAGGAACTGCAGGTCGCCGGATGAAGAATCTGTATATGCCGGCGGCAGGATCTCCATTAATGAGGGGGCTATCTCGAAATTAATGTCCTTGCAACGCTGGCCTGTCATTGTCAGCAGCCAGCGGGCTATCAGTCCCGCTACGCCGTGAGCCTCGTAATTGCCGACGGCGATGCGTCCGCACTGGCTGCGCAGGGATATGTGGTTAAGATAGTTCATCAGGAATATTTCGTCCTCACGGAGCAAGTTCATGTATTCCTCCTTGGCAAAGATGAGGATGCTTGTAGTTGCCAATGCTTTGATGTCGATAGGGAATGTGCGGTCAATGCCGAAAAGGGCATCTGCGCCAATCATGTCGCCCGCAGATAAGGTGTAAGAGATTTTTATATCGCCTTTGGGAGAAGAGTATGCACACCTCAGGCTGCCGCGAGCAATGAATCCGATGTGTTGGCACTCGCTTCCGCAATTCACAACTATTTCGCCTGACTTATAGTTGTTGAAAGTAATGTTGGCTTTCGCAAGTATCATAGACACATGATCCTTGCTGATGCCCTTGAATAGGGGGAACCCCATAATCTGCTCATACATCGACGGCATACCCTGAAGAATTAAGAGTTACACAAATGTGGCACATAAAAAAAGGCCTCCCAATTTTGGGAAGCCTTTCTGTAGCGGGACCGAGAATTGAACTCGGGACCTCCGGGTTATGAATCCGACGCTCTAACCGACTGAGCTATCCCGCCTTTCGTGGTGCATCTCCTCGGAAATGCGATGCAAAATTACAACGTTTCCGGGGACTGTGCAAGTTTTCAGGCCAAAAAAATCAAGCAAATTTGTCCATGCTATGCCAAGAGGTTATGTATCAAATGATTATCGAATGGAAAAATCCGAGAATGAATGTCAGGGACAAGATTTAACTATTGTAGACAAACTTACAACCTCGAGGTTGCCCTTATTCGGGATATTTCTTGTAACTTTGCGATATAATTCTAGTACCCCATGAGTAATTCTCTACCACCTATCAAAGTGTTCGCCGGGACTAAGAGCCATTACCTCGGCGAGTCAATCTGCAAAGAACTCGGCATCGAGCTCGGCAAGATGAAGATCGAGCGTTTTGCCGATGGAGAGTTTGAAGTGTTCTTCGAGGAGTCAATCCGTGGCTCGGAAGTGTATCTGGTGCAGTCTACATTCCCAAACTGCGACAACCTGATGGAGCTTCTGCTGATGATTGACGCTGCCAAACGCGCCTCGGCCGCAACCATTGTCGCTGTTATCCCGTATTTTGGCTGGGCCCGCCAGGACCGCAAGGACAAACCCCGTGTGTCAATCGCTGCCAAACTTGTGGCTGACTTGCTTAGCGTCGCCGGCATCGACCGCCTCATAACAATGGACTTGCACGCAGACCAGATACAGGGCTTCTTCGATGTACCCGTAGACCACCTGTACGCTTCGTCCATCTTCATTCCCTATATTGAGGGACTGCACCTCGAGGACATGGTGATTGCCTCGCCTGACGTGGGCGGCGCAAAGAGAGCTCACTCATACGCTAAATATTTCGACGTGCCTCTTGTGCTCTGCCATAAGCAGCGTGCAAAAGCCAACGTGGTCGAGAAGATGACCGTGATCGGCGATGTGAAGGGCAAGAATGTCATCCTCGTTGACGACATTGTCGATACTGCCGGCACAATTACCAAGGCTGCCGACCTGCTTCTGTCATTCGGTGCGACAAGCGTGCGTGCGCTCGCAAGCCACCCTGTGATGAGCGACCCCGCAACAGAGCGCGTATACGCATCAGGGCTTACGGAAATGATCTTCTCCGACTCGATACCCTATCAGGACAACCATGTTGACTCCAAGACAGTGATGCTTCCTGTTGCAAAACTGTTTGCAGACACCATCCGTCGCATCCACAACAACCAGTCTATCTCGTCACAGTACCTGTTCAAGTAATCAGTGGCCCATCGACAGCGTCACCGCTGTCGATGATATAAACATTAGCCGCGACATGTCAGCAAGACAGTCGCGGCTAATGTTTTTAAGCGAAGGTTTCGACTATAGAAATGGGGATATGCCTTGCTAACCGGCATATCCCCTTTAGTGGTCAGGTTTGGTTGTGTATCTGTTGTCAGGCCACAAGCATATTGTTATGGATGTTGTTTCGCATTATTTTACGCGGCGTTTTTGTGCGTCAGTGCCAGCCTGCATGAAGCAGTTCCCTCCGTTGGGAGACTTGGTCAGTGTGGTGTACTGTATGTATCTCTGTCCGTTTTCGGTCGAAATGACTGCGCAAGACAGGCCATAGCCTACTATTTCGTATGGCCATTTCGGACTCTTGTAGGGGTGCCACTGTGATTCGAGGTAGATGACCTTCTCGAGAGTGCCTGTCACATACTCCTTGGCAGCCTTGGTACCCATGCTCTGTATCTCTGCACTCACTTTTACGCCCTTAGGCTCAGCGACAGCCTCGCCATTTTCAGCGACTGACAAATCATACAGGTTTCTGTTGGAATTGCGGACATTCTCAAGCAAGCGGAATGAGTTGTCATTTCTGCACTCGCTATAGTTCGGCAGGAAATGATCAACCAAGCGGTCGAGGATGAGGAAGTTGAGCATACGGTCATTTACGTCTGTTCCGTTCTTGACCTTTGCCGCGCATCCTTGTGCATACTTCACCAGGTCTGCGTATGAATAGCAGTCAAACAGAAGGCCTTCAGCGGCAAATTCACGCTGTCTTTTGGTGGCAGTGAAGTTTGCAGGCAGAATATGCTCATCGTCAACAACGCCGTTTGTCATGTCATTCAATCCTAGCTGTCGTTGCGAGGACATCAAACCGGCGTTTGCATACGCATCAGCTTTCATGTACAAGTCAAGAGCCTTTGACGATTTCGGGTCTGCCATGAAAAGGCACATCCACGAGTTGATGAACAGTTCGTCTGCCGGAACTACAACACCAGGGTTGTCGGTGTCTATGGTGACATAGTCCGTTACCCAGTAAATGTTGTTCGGGTCAGCGGCAATGCTTTTCTTGAACATATTCCAGAATATGTTCTCAACGTTCTTGTCGCCCTCTTTGTGTGTATAGTAAAAAGAGTTGTTTCCGACTTTGTAGTATGGGCTGTAGAATGTGTTCTTTTCCCCGATATGCTCGTATGCGGCATGTATTGCGCCGATGGATTTCGTGAAACCAGGTTCAACAGTTTTGTCTTCAGCCTTCGGATCTGCTGCTTTTGCCTCTGCACTGGGCTTGTAGGTCTTGTTGTAGTCCGGTACTTGATACAACGCATCCTGCTGTTCGCTCCAGGACAGGCTGCCTCCCATGCTTGATTGGTCCTCCTTTGAAACTCCTACAGCTTCAGCTCCTTTGTCAACGGCTTTGTTTACGGCCTTGTTGACTGTGTTGTCTACCTTGTCTTCGGCAGCGTTGAGAGCCTTGTCAGTGGCCTTGTCAACCGTTTGGTCAACTTTTTTCTTCACCTTGTCCTTCACCTTGTTCTCGACCTTCTTTTTCAGTTTGCCGAGCCCGAATTGTGCGTTGGCATCAGGAGTCGCGAGCATCAGCGCGGCTCCAGCCATAAGCATTACTGTAAGATTCTTTGTTTTCATATTGTCGTTGTTTGGTTATCGGTTTTCAGACGCTGCAAATTTAGAAATAATGCCGTCAGCCGATATGCACGTATAGGACGAAGGGGTGTTTATATCGGCATTCTGTGCAACTTCGGCTGTCCGATATTGGCAGTTATTGTCCGATTGGTACACCATGTTTGATTTGAAGTGTTGAGTATCAGTGAATTGACAATGACATGCCGTTTGCCTCGTTAATGCTGCTCCATAACTGTACATTTGATATAAGGAACACAGCGAATGGTTATTCGCTGAAAGACGGGGATATAGCCGTGTAATAAGGTCTGAATTTGCACACAAAGTGCAAATGTTGGTGAAAACAACCGGTTTCCAATCTCTTCTGTGATGAAATCCCAGGGAAATTCCCTACATTTGCATCCGAAATGCCGCTTCGAGATGTGGCTAACTCAAATCGCAATATTAATCAGTACACAATAAAGAAACTATGTCAAGCAAAACACATTGGGCATTGCGACTGCTCGCTGTTACTGTGGTTTCAGCCGCCGTTTTCCCAGCAATGGCTGAACGCATCAGCGAGAAACAGGCTGCCGCAGCCGCTTCGCGCTTTGTCCAGAACACCACAAGCAAGTACCGCAAGGCTCCTGCCAAGGTGGTCGCAAGAGCCGTCTACGCCCCCAAGGCAATGGACGAGACGCTCTATTATGTATTCAACAATGCCGACAATGCCGGCTTCACTATCGTCAGCGGTGACGATGCTCTGCCGCAAGTGCTGGGATATACCACAACCGGCAGTTTCGATGCCGAAAACATTCCTGACAATATGCAGTGGTGGCTCGACGGCTACAAGCGCGAAATCGAGTATTTCTACCGCACGGGCAAGGGCGCGAGAGTAATTGTCAAAGAGGATAATTTTGAACCTGTAGACCAGCTTATGACTTCGACCTGGGACCAGGGCAGCCCATACAATAACTTATGTCCCAAAGACGAGTCGGGAGCGACAACATATACCGGCTGTGTCGCAACAGCTATGGCGCAGGTTATCCGATATATGGAGTGGCCAGAGCGTGGCGTCGGCGAGGCGGGTGGAGTCAATCTCTCGAAAGTCCCCTATCGCTATGACCGTATGCTGGACCGCTACTCTGCTGGTGACAACAGTGTGAATGCATCCGCTGTGGCTGTCCTGATGCGTCATTGCGGCCTGGCTACTGACATGAAGTATTCTACGTCGGGCAGCGGTACTACTGACCAGAAAATACAATATGCCCTTATCAACCATTTCAACTACAACCCTGGCCTGAAACTTGAGTTCCGCGACTATATGACTGCCGGCGAATGGGATAAGAAGGTGTATGATGAGATTGCCGCAAACCGCCCTGTCATAATGTGTGGCGCCGCTGTTGGCGGCGGTCACTGTTTCGTAGTTGACGGCTATCAGGGCAATGGCTACTTCCACCTTAACTGGGGCTGGGGCGGCTATCAGGACGGCTTCTTCCTCCTCTATGCCCTCAATCCCGCTTCCGGAGGTGCCGGCAGTTTTGATGGCGGCTACAATTCCAACCAGTCTATCATTACCGGCATGACGCCTGCCGGGCAGGCTGATACCAAGCCCCAGTCGATGCTCGTTTCAGAATGGGGATTTGAATATGCAGAGAATACCACCGATGAGTCTGCAGTTTACAGTGTCTTGAGAACTCAAAAGGGTGGCATGTATTACAATCCCCTCGGCATGACACAGTCCGGTAAACTCGGTGTGGCGTTTGAAAATCTGTATGACCCACAAGACATTGTGTACGTTCAGTCAGAGGAATATACCTTTGACCCATACTACGGCAGCCGTGAAGTGCCATTTATAGCTCCTTCACTCCCAGACGGCGAATACATGGTTTATCCCATAACCACCAATGCCGCCACGGGTGAGGTGTCCCGCATAATGATACCTACCACTGATGCGCAGTATATACCCGCAAAAGTGAAATACGGCGTCATCGAATACGAAAACCCCTCCTTCGGAACAAGCGGAGCAAAACTGGTAGCCACTGACATCAAAGGCGTGGACTGGTCTTTCCGCAAGCGTTACACGACCTTCCGACTTACTGTTGCAAACGTGTCTGACAAGGACTGGAGCGGCAATATCAAGGGAACAATCAAGGGCATCGACAACTCGCGCTCTGCATCTACTCTGGCAGTCAATGCTGTCATCCCTGCCCACAGCTCCAAGGAAGTGGAGATGTATATATATATCCCGGTTCCAGAAGGACAATACACTTTCGAACCCGTTGTCGGAGACAAAGATACTGAGGTTTCTGGCCAGGTAGTGTTTACCGTCAATCCTACTTTTGATTTCGACCTTGACAGCAGCAAAATCAGTGTCGTGAGCATCTCTCCTTACTCATATCATCTTGGCGAGGAGGAGAACATGACGCTTACATTGCGTAACCAGACAAACGAGCCGCAGGATGTCGCCCTTGAAATGGTAGTAATGGACCGAGACTTGAACGAGTTGACATCATATACTTCCAACACTGTTCGCATACCGACAAAGTATAATGTGTCGGGAATGTTCTCTATAGACAGTTTCGAGCTCGAACCGGGAGAATACTATATTGCATTGGCAATCGACGGCGTCTTCGCTTGCCAACCATACCACATATACGTTTCACGCTACTGCGAGAATGGCGAGTTGGCATATAACATCGTTTCCGAGCGGGACAAGACTGTTGAACTGGCGCAGCCGCGCAACGGCTACTATTTGGGTGACGTAACTGTGCCGGCTGACATAGACGGATACAAAGTGAAATCGCTGACCGGTTCAGCCTTCACACACTCGGACAAGATTACGTCGGTATCACTTCCTGCCTCTATTGACAGAATCGGTGACGGAGCATTCTTCGGCGCGAGCAGTCTGCAGTCACTCCGCATCGATGCCACAGTGCCGCCGACACTTGGCGTGGACGCTTTCTCAAAGGAGGGCAGCGAAAACACACGCATCGAACTCCCCGAAGGCACTGCCAACCTCTACAAGCGCACAGCCGGGTGGGATTCGTTCCACATCCCCTCATGGACTATTGTCGCTGGCGATGGCATCCAAGTGACGTCAGGACTTGCTGTTAACCCTGAGGACAACAAGGTGTATGCACCTTATTATGTAAGTTCTGACGAGCTGCTGACGCTCCACGTTACCGGCATTGCCGATGAGGTCGGAGGTGCATATATTGCTCTTTCAGACGGCACAGTCATAACCGTACCCGCAAAGGGCGGCACGGTGACGCTTCCCGCCCTCGGCATCAAGGACGGCGTATGCCACCTGACCGGCGATCTTGCCAGTGTGGCAGACATCCTCCTCGACGCAGCAGCCTCCGCAGACATCTACTCGCTGCAAGGCACAGTCGTGAAGCGCAACGCCTCGGCTGCAGACATCCGCGACCTTGCCCCCGGCATCTACATCATCGCCGGCCGCAAGTACATCAAGCGATAACCGCACACCCCACACATACGAAAAAGGCTGCCCCAACCGGCAGCCTTTTTCCGTTAGATCCGTATTATTCGTCCCGTGTGGTCAGTGGGAGCGGGTGGCGGACCAGTGACGCTCGGCGGCGGCAAGGTCGTCGGGTGTGTCGATGCCGATGGTGTCGTACTTGCTGACGGCGATGCGTATGCGGTAGCCGTTCTCGAGCCAGCGCAGCTGTTCGAGGCTTTCGGCTTTCTCAAGCGGTGACTGCGGCAGGTCGGTTATCTGCGCGAGCACGTCGCTGCGGTAGGCGTATATGCCGATGTGGGTGTGGAAGTCTGCGGCTGCGAGCCATTGTGCGCAGTCCACGCCGCGCACGTAGGGGATTATGCTGCGCGAGAAGTACAGTGCTTCGCCCCGGGCGGAGAGCGTTACCTTGACCAGGTTCGGGTCAAACAGCGCGTCAAAGCCTTTTTCGGGGTTGAACTTGCGGCAGAGGGTCGCGATTTCAGTCCCGGGAGTGTCGAAGCAGTCCATCAGTTGACGTATCTGCCGAGGCTCGATGAACGGTTCGTCGCCTTGTATGTTGATGATTACGTTGGCAGACGAGCCGGATTTTTCGTATGCCTCGCGCACGCGGTCTGTGCCGCTGCGGTGCTTGTCTGATGTCATCACGGCGCGGAAGCCCACTGCCTCTACACAGTCATTGATGCGAGTGTCGTCTGTTGCAACGACTACTTCATCAGTTACTTGCGAAGCCTGACGGCATACATGGACTATCATCTCCACGCCGCCGATTTTCGCGAGCGGTTTCCCAGGGAAGCGTGACGAGCCGTAGCGTGCCGGGATTATTATGATGAATTTATTCTGCTGGTTCATTGTCTGATTTCTGTTCTGCGGCATCGGAGCTGTGGCGTATGCGCTGGAAGGTCTTGCGTGCCCAGCCTGGGACAATGATTGCACCGATGACCAGATAAACGTAATATGATATTATGCGCCAGAACACCGCCAGTATCAGCACGAGGCCAGCGGAGAGGAGCATGTCGCTGTAGTATTCGGAGAAAATCCATTCGCTCAGTCCTGAGCCGCCGGGCGTGGGGCTGACCATAAGGACTACCCATATCACAAACTGGCGCGCGAGGATAGTCCACTGGTCGGGAAGCGAACCGGGGACAAAGCCGAAGAAAAGGGCGTTGACAACGAGGTAGCGCGACAGCCAGGACAATGCCGTGCCGCCGAACACTTCAAGCCAGAAATGAAACGGCTTGCTTTTCAGTTCGACAGAGGTTGCTATCATGTTTTGCGACAGTTCGTCGGCTTGTGCTGACCAGCGGCGCAGCAGCCGCCAGCGGAATATGCGTGTTATCACCTTGCGTATCCAGAACGGCCGCCAGATTATGCCGAGGAAGAGGATGAGTGTCCATAGGAACAGCAAGGCGTAGACTATCCAGAATGTCATTTTGATGCCGTCGGAAAAAGCGTCGCTTCCTGATGCGAACATGTCTCCGGCCGGCGTGAAAAGCACGACGAGGGGACAGGCGATGACGAAAAACAGCTCGTCAAGGAAGAGTGTCGTCATCATCAATGTGGTGGCGCGTCCGAACTCTATCCCCTGTGAGTTGAGGAATACCATGCCCAGTGAGCTGCCGCCGACAGCGGAGGGGGTGACGCAAGAGGTGAACTCGCACAGCAGGTCCACTTTCCACGCCTTTGTCCAGGGCAGTTCCCTGTTTGTGAGGGTGCGAAAACGCCACGACAGCCCGTAATCGCGCCCTAGCATGAACAGGCACGCGAGGATGAGAGCCAGCACCGTCTGCCAGGAGAAATCGATGCTGTGCCACACCGCAGCCATATCCTCTCCCTGCGATTCGCTATACAGCATCCAGAACACGACCGCAAGGCCGATGACTACCGGCAGCGCCACTTTCCACCATGAGAATGGGTTCTTCTTCAGTTCCGTGGATTGGGTGTCAGTTGCCATGATTATCTGTACTTGTGTTCAACGTTATATCGGGCTATGATTTCGTCATAGCGGGTCATCACTTCCTGCACCACGTCGTCCCACGTGCGTGTCAGCGTCTTGCGGGCATTGCGTCCTGCGATTGTAATGCGGTCGCGGTTGTCATGGAGCGACGTTATGAGGTCTGCGTATTCGGCAGGGGAGCGGCGGGTCAGGAAGCCGTTGTCGCCGTCACGGATTATTTCCGAGGCGGTGCTTCCCTTTACGAGTATAGAGGGTGTCTGCATTGCAGCTGCCTCCTTGACCACGAGCGGCGCGTTGTCATACAGCGAGGGGAACAGGAACAGGTCGGCGGCAGCATAGCGCATGCACAGTTCGTCGCGGTCTGTTATGCCGCCATGGATGCTGACCTTGTCCTCAATGCCGAGAGAGCGTACATATTGCCTCAGGTCGTCAAGTGCATAGCCCGTCCCTATGAAATTCATGACAAACGGTGTCTTGCCGTCGAGTCGGTGCAGCGTGTCGGCGATGACTTCGATGCCCTTTTCGCGTATGTGCTGGCCTACAAACAGCAACGAAACTGCATCATCAGGTATTCCGTACTTCTTCCTCGCTTCAGCTTTCAGCCTGGGTATTTCGTCATCTGAATATTTTGATTTCAGGTCGTTGCCGTTCTCAACCACTGTCAGCTTGCCCTCAAACCCATATTCGCGGACGGTGCTTTCCACTGCACCTTGCGGTATCCACACATGGTCGCAAGCATTGAAGAACGCCAATATGCGCTTCATGATGATGTCTACCATCCACGGCGTGCGGCGGAACGAGTGTTGCAGGTCAGACTTGTATTTGCTGTGGAAAGTGCCGACCAGAGGGATATGCTGCTTGCGTGCGGCGTATACCGCGAGCCGGCCGGCTGAAAAAGGGCTGTGGCTGTGTACGAGCCTGAAAGGCGTTTTCCGCAGCCTTCGCCAGATGCATGGGTCCAGTTTGGGATAGCCGTACCGATAGGGACGGCGGCTGTGTATCGGCAGCGAAAAATATTTGATTACAGGATAGTCAACTTCGATCTTTTCCGGATTCCACGGTGTGACTACACATGGATGATGCCCATGCTGCGCAAGCACGCGGACATAGTTCATCACCGTCAGCGTAACCCCGTCATATATAGGGGGAAAGCTGTCGTTGAATATGCCGGTCAAAGCCCGATGCTGGCCGGCGTATGCGGTGTCGATGCCCATTTCAACTACAAAATTAATCCAATCATTCGGCATAACAAAATAATTTTCAGCTTGACTGCGGATGCTATTGGATATTTTTGCTACTTTTGCAATCATGGAAATCAAGAACGCAAAATACGAGATAAGCAACGAGAAGGCGAGTGCTTGTCCGCAGCACGGCCGTCCGGAATATGCTTTCATCGGCCGCTCCAACGTCGGCAAATCTTCACTGATTAATATGCTGACACGCCGCAAAGCACTTGCCAAGACTTCTCAGACACCTGGCAAGACGTTGTTAATCAATCATTTCAACATAAACGACGGAGATTGGTATATCGTCGATTTGCCTGGCTATGGCTTTGCACAGCGCGGCAAGCAGACCCGTGACAAAATCAACGCTATCATACAGGACTATGTCCTGACCAGCCAGCAGATGAGCTGCCTTTTTGTGCTTGTGGATATACGGCATGACCCCCAGAAAATCGACATGGAGTTTATGGACTGGCTCGGCGAGCACGAGGTGCCGTTTGCCATCATCTTCACCAAGGCTGACAAACTCGGTTCAGTGGCTGGTCAAAAGAAAGTCGATTCATACAAGCGTGTGCTGAAACTGCACTGGGTGGAGTTGCCGCCTATTTTTGTCACATCGGCTGAAAAAGGGACAGGGCGCGATGACGTGCTCGGATTCATCGAGCAGGTGAACCGGGACATTGCGCAGTCGGCTGCAAAGTGAGTACCAGACGATTTATCCGGGTACATGGCTCGCATCTCGCAGTTTTTGTTTACCTTTGTAGCCCAAAAGCAATTTAGACCGTTTGAAATTAATGAGCAAGGAACAGTTGTCTTCAGACCCGGAAGTTTCGGGCATGCCTTCGGGCACATTCATTGCGGAAAACATCGTTGACTATGAACGGGAGCTGGACAGTTTGCAAGCCAGTTCCATATTGGTGCTGCCCACTCGCGGACGTGTCCTTTTCCCCGGACAGGCCGTGCCGCTGCCGATTGGCCGTGAAAAGTCGTTGCAGCTGCTGAGAAAGGCAGCTGAAAATGACAAGCTCATTTTTGCCGTAGCTCAGAAGGACATTGATGTCGAGGAGCCTACGTCAAAGGACGTATTCCGCATGGGCGTCGTATGCAAGGTCATAAAGATTGTCGAGATGCCCGATGGCAACCACACCGCGTTCCTGCTCACTCTCTGCCGTGCAAAAGTGATGCACTACTGCGGTTCCAAGCCGTTCATAACGGCCAAGGTATGCCGTTACGAAGAGACCATGCCGCCGAAGTTTGACATGGAAATGTACGCGACCGTTGAAACTATCAAAGAACTGTACCGGAAGATGCTTTCCTGCCTCAGCGATGAGGAGCGGAATGACCTCGAGTTTGCTGTCAAGCAGATAGACAGCAACAAGCGCCTGCTGAACTTCCTCTGTATGCAGGTTCCTAATGACTATACACGTCAACAGCAGATGCTTGAGGAGGACAGTTTCAGCGAGCGCATGGTAATGCTGATACGCGAGCTGAGCATGCAGATACAGTATCTGGAGGTGCGGCAGGAGCTTCATCAGCGTACACAGGAGGAAATATCACAGGTGCAGCGGCAGAATTACCTCGAGCAGCAGATGCGCCTGATACAGAATGAACTGCAGGGTGACGAGGATGACATTGCCGCTCTAGAGCAGCGTGCGTCGCAGCTGACTTGGGACGCAGCCATGAGCGAGCGTTTCGACAAGGAACTCCGCCGCTTGGAGCGTTACAACCCGCAAAGCCCGGATTATGCAATCCAGTATGCATACCTCGACACGCTGCTGTCATTGCCGTGGCAGAACTATTCTGAGGATTCCTTTTCGCTCGATGATGTAGAGACCATTCTCAACCGGGATCATTACGGGCTGCGCGATGTCAAAGACCGAATAATCGAGCAAATGGCGGTACTGAAACAGCGCGGCGACGTGAAAGCCGGGATATTGTGCCTGTACGGCCCTCCGGGTGTCGGCAAAACCTCGCTTGGCAAGTCTATCGCCGAAGCAATGGGTCGCGAATATGTCCGCGTGTCATTCGGCGGCCTGCATGATGAGTCGGAAATTAGGGGACACCGTCGCACATACCTCGGGGCAATGCCCGGACGCATCATTTCCGGACTGCAGAAGTGCAAGACCAGCAACCCGGTCTTTGTCCTTGACGAGATTGACAAAATCGGCAGCGACTACAAGGGAGACCCGTCAATGGCGTTGCTCGAAGTGCTTGACCCAGAGCAGAACGAGCATTTCCACGACAACTACATAGATGTGGACTATGACCTGTCAAAGGTATTGTTCATCGCGACGGCTAACTCGCTTTCCACTATATCGTACCCGTTGCTCGACCGCATGGAACTCATAGAGATAACGGGTTACATCACGGAGGAGAAAGTCGAAATTGCCCAGCGTCATTTGATAGACAAGAAACTCGCAGAGTGCGGTTTGGAAAAGGGCGAAATCAAATTCGACAATGCCGCTTTGGAGCGCATCATCAGCGAATACACACGCGAGTCCGGCGTGCGCCAGCTCGACAAGAAGATTGCCAAGGTGCTGCGCAAAATAGTGCGCCTGAAAGTATCCGGAAAACCATATCCTACACTCGTCACCGATGCGGACATACCGCAGTTTCTCGGCAAGCGCGAGGTCTTTTCAGACATCTACGAGAACAATGACTATTGCGGCGTAGTGACAGGGCTGGCATGGACAAGTGCGGGCGGCGAGATACTGTTCATTGAATCCTCGCTTTGTCCAGGCAAGGGTGAGAAACTCTCGCTGACAGGAAACCTCGGCGATGTGATGAAAGAGTCTGCATCAATCGCATTGCAGTACCTGAAAGCGAATGCCGACAAGTTGGGCATTGACGCAAAAATGTTCAGCACCCACGACATCCATATCCATGTCCCCGAAGGAGCTGTTCCCAAGGACGGCCCCTCTGCCGGCATCACCATGGTGACATCACTTGCCTCGGCCTTCACACGGCGCAAAGTCCGCGACCGGCTCGCCATGACGGGGGAAATCACCCTGCGCGGCAAGGTGTTGCCGGTAGGCGGCATAAAGGAGAAAATTCTTGCGGCAAAACGTGCCGGCATCACCGACATCATGCTGTGCGAACAAAACCGCAAGGACATAGAGGACATCGATGCAATGTATGTAGAGGGACTGACATTCCACTATGTAGAGAACATCAGTCAGGTTCTCGACTTCGCACTCTTGCCCGCAACCGACGGAGAGGGCAAGTAACAGGCATCTAAACACGTTATTGACATGAGCAAGTTATCAATCATCGTCCGCAATGAATACATGACCGACTTACGGTCAAAATCCTTTTGGATAGGCACATTTCTCATGCCAGTCATATTTGTGCTGTTCGGCGTATTCATCGGCTACATGGCGGAATCGTCAGACACGCTTCTTGCCACGAGCAACCCTCTTGCATCGCCAGACAATCCCAAGACTGGGTGGCAGATAGCCGGCATGCTGGTAGGCATACTTCTGACGCTGTTCATCATGATATACGGTGCGCAGATTTTCAACAAGGTGAAGAGCGAGAAATGCAACCGTATCATGGAGGTGCTGTCAACGTGTGTGAACGGGCGGACAATGATGCTCGGCAAAATCATCAGCGTTGCCCTCGTAGGGATGACGCAGATGGCTCTGTGGGCAATTCTGTTGGCTGTATGTGCCGGGGTGTTTATTTTGCTCGCCGGCGTTGACATTCCCTTGGAAGTGTTTGGTGACGTGCGCCTTTACACAAGCCTGTTGTGGGGCATCGCGTTTTTCGCCGGCGGTTACATATTCTATGCCTCTATGTTTGCCGCTACAGGAGCGATGACCGACAAGAACCAGGAAAATCAAGAGTATCTCACGATTTTGACCTTCATTTTGCTCGGGTCGTTCTATATAGGGCAATACGCCACAGACAACATCACATCATCCGTAGCTGTCTGGTGCAGCTACATACCCTTCACCTCCGCAACTGTCGGAGCGATAGGCGCGATAGGAGGGGACGTGCCGTTGTGGCAGTCGCTGCTGTCGCTCGTTTCGCTGTACGTCTGCGCTGCAATAATGCTGATGTTCTCTGGCAAGCTATACACCTCGGTGTTGCTCCTGAAAGGGAAGCGCATAACCCCTCGCGACATCATAACATTCATGAAGTCAAAATAAGGAGAGGCGGCTCAATGCTGCCTGAAAATACAATCCCGGCTGGAGGTCAGTCGGGATTTTGTGTGTTCGGGGAAAGCTGCCGGTAGCCGGTCTGAAAGAAGGCGTAGCCGAAATCGGAAGGCCTGATTACTTTGCCGTCAAACATGACTATGTCGATGTCCAGCGGCACTTGGTGAAGCCGTCGCCGCTCGCCAGTTCGCCCGAATTTGATTTCAGTCTGCTTGCACAATTGCTCAAGGTCTGATAATTCACCGTTCCACTCTCCTGCAATGACGGCGTTGGCATACGGCTCGCCGATGCCGGACAATGGGGGAGTGGTGTATACTGTGCTGTTTCGAGCCATAGCAAGGGCATTGCTCATAATCCTAATGGCTGATGCTACCGCTTCTTCGCGGTCTCCGTAATTGCTGCCGAGGCTCAAAACGACAGTGTGTTTCATTTCGCGGCGGTTGACGACAGTGTTATTACGGTTATTTCCGGTGCTGCTCCTATGCGGTAGGGCAGGCCTACCTCGCCGCAGCCTATGTTGACGTAGCACGTCATTGGCTCGCCCTTGAGGCTTTTCTTGTGGAAGTCGCCTGCCCACTCTTCGTATTTGAGTTGCGAGGGTGACCACCGCCAACTGCCTATCTTGAAAATCATCTGCATGGCGTGTGTGTGACCAGTCAGGGTCAGGTCGATGTTGCTTGACTTGACCACAACCTGTCGCCAGTGTTCAGGGTTGTGGCTCATCAGTATCTTGAATCGGGTGTCGTTCAGGTTAGTTGATGCTGTTTCAGGATAAGCCTCATCCAGTCTGCCGTACTCGCCAAAGGGGTACTCACCCCAGTTTTCCACGCCGATGAGCGGTATGGAGTCTGTGCCGCGTGTCAGGAATACGTGGGCGTTGTTTAGCATTTTCCACCCCATCTGCTGCTGATATTGCTCCAGCAGACGGCAATTCTCGAGGCGACCGTTTTCGCTGTCCCATTCTTGGTACAGCCCGTAGTCGTGGTTGCCGAGTACTCCGTACACTCCGTCCGTGGCATGAAGGCGTGACAGTGTGTGTATGAACGGCTTCAGTTCGGAGGTGTTGCGGTTTACTATGTCTCCGGTAAACAGGATGATGTCTGGCTTGACAGCGTTTATAGAGTCTACGAAGCGGCTGACGAAGGTGGTGTCGTTGCCCCAGGTGCCAAGGTGGATGTCGCTGAACTGGACTATGCGGTAGCCGTCAAATGATTTCGGGATTTTGGGTGACGCCATAGTGTACTGTGTCACCTGTATCTCGCGCCGTCCCCATATAGTCCCCCACCAGAGAGTGAAGAATACGGTCAGCGACAACATGAGCGCGACAATAAGCCCTGCGGTCGAGTGTCGCTTGTTCTTAGTCCAGATCCGCGAAACCATTGCGGCAGCAGTGACTAATATGAAAATGAACTTAGAGACATATACGGTCAGGTAGGCATACAGCATCCACATGACCGGCAATATCGAGCTGTCGCCGTTACGCCGGGGCAAGCAGAAAGCCACGATGAGGAACAGCCAGCACACCGCTGCCGTAGCGGCATAAATGCGTGTGCACCGCTTGTTGCGGCGAGAGCGGTTGCGCACATAGAAGTAGATGTACGTATCGGCAAGTATCGTTATCAGCGATACTACTAATATTGCTATGACTGGTACTCTCATATCCGCTGCGGCTTACTCAATGCCTCCCAATATCGTTTTCAGTTTGTTTTTCAATGGGTTGGCATACATAGTGAGCATCATGGTTCTGAGGAACTCATGCTCTTCGACGCTTATGTCGTCCAGGTCTATCTTGTCGAGCTGGCTGTGGATGTATTCGTTCACCTTGTCGCGGGTCTGCTCGTCATATTTGCGGGCGAAACGTGTGGTGTCATACAGCATGTCGTATGCGACATAGTTGATGTCGAAAATCTCGTAGCTGCGGTGTATTGCCTGATCGATGAGACAACATACATATTTCGCGGACTTGTTGTTGTCCTTGAAGTCACCGATTTGGTCCAGACGCGCATTGATGCGCGGCGTAAGCTGGAAATGCACCTTCCCCTTGAATTGCAGAAGCCCCGTTTCCATGGAAAACAAGTCGTCACGCTGCGACTTTTTGAATGCCGGGTC
>CAKUKR010000008.1 GCA_934663645.1 uncultured Muribaculaceae bacterium
ACAGCATGACCGAACCGCATGCGGCAGCGTAGGTACATCAGAGAACTCCGATGATTATATGTTCGGGCGTGTTCGGGTGTTCGGGGGCTGGCAGCGCCGAACAGGCCGAACGCAACCGAACAGCCGGCGACCGGGGCGGCTGTTGCCAGTGTCGGGAAAAATGGCTAAATTTGCGTTCTGATACACTAAGAACCGACATACCGCATGGAATACAAGCACCAAGAGATAGAGGCACGCTGGCAGCAGTACTGGCGCGACAACGACACGTTCCGGGTCACGGAAGACCCCTCACGCCCCAAGTTCTACGTACTCGACATGTTCCCCTACCCGTCGGGGGCGGGGCTGCACGTGGGGCATCCGCTGGGCTACATCGCCAGCGACATCTACGCCCGCTACAAGCGTCAGCAGGGCTTCAACGTGCTGCACCCGATAGGCTTCGACGCATACGGGCTGCCGGCGGAGCAGTACGCCATACAGACAGGCCAGCACCCCGAGGTGACGACGCGGCAGAACATAGCCCGCTACAAGTCGCAGCTCGACAAGATCGGCTTCAGCTATGACTGGAGCCGCTGTGTGCGCACGTGCGACCCGGAGTACTACAAGTGGACGCAGTGGACGTTTGAGAAGATGTTCAACGCCTGGTACGACAAGTCGGCCGCCAAGGCTCGTCCCATAGCCGAGCTGGAGACTCACCTTGCCGCCCGCGGCACTGACGGGCTGGACGCTGCGCAGACCGCGCCGCTGGAGCTGACCGCCGAGGGGTGGAACGCCATGGACGAACATGAACGCGCCGAGACGCTGATGAACTACCGTCTGGCATACCGCGCCGAGACCATGGTCAACTGGTGCGAGAAGCTGGGGACGGTGCTTGCCAACGACGAGGTGTCGGAGGGAGTGTCCGTGCGCGGCGGCTACCCGGTGGAGCAGCGCAAGATGCGGCAGTGGTGCCTGCGTGTGTCGGCATACGCGCAGCGGCTGCTCGACGGCCTTGACGCGCTGGACTGGAGCGATTCCATCAAGGAGACGCAGCGCAACTGGATAGGACGCAGCGAGGGCGCGGAGATGCGCTTTGAAATCGTCGGCAGCGGCCACGCGCTCGAGATTTTCACCACACGCGCCGACACGGTCTTCGGCGTGACGTTCATGGTGCTTGCCCCCGAATCGGAATACGTAGACATAGTCACCACCGCCGACCGCCGCGAGGAGGTGGACGCATACCTGAGGCAGGTGAGCCACAAGACGGAGCGCGAGCGGCAGATTGAGAAGAAAGTGAGCGGCGTATTCTCTGGCTCGTATGCCCGCAATCCGCTGACAGGAAAGGAGATACCTATCTACATAAGCGACTATGTGCTGGCTGGCTACGGCACAGGGGCAATCATGGCCGTGCCGGCACACGACTCGCGTGACTACGCCTTCGCACGCCATTTCGGCCTGCCGATAATCCCCCTCATCGAGGGCGCGGACGTGTCGGAGCAGTCGTTTGACGCCAAGGAGGGCATCATGGCCAACAGCGACGGGCCCGAGCTGAAGCTCAACGGCCTGACCGTCAAACAGGCCATAGCCCGCACCAAGGAGTTCATACGTCAGAAGGGCATCGGCGACGTGAAGGTGAACTACCGCCTGCGCGACGCCATATTCTCGCGCCAACGCTACTGGGGCGAGCCGTTCCCAGTGTATTACGTAGACGGCGAGCCGCGCCTCGTGCCGGAAAGCGAGCTGCCGCTGGAGCTGCCGGAGGTGGACTCGTACCTGCCCACGTCTGACGGGCAGCCGCCGCTGGGACGCGCCCGGGGGTGGCACACCGCCGAGGGCTATCCATACGAGGTATGCACCATGCCCGGGTTTGCCGGCTCGTCGGCATACTACCTGCGATACATGGACCCGCACAACGCCGACGCGCTCGTGAGCCGCGAGTGCAACGAGTACTGGAAGAGCGTGGACCTGTACATCGGCGGCCGCGAACACGCCACCGGACACCTGATATATGCGCGGTTCTGGAACAAGTTCCTATACGACATGGGCGCGGTGGCCGAGGACGAGCCGTTCCGCAAGCTGGTCAACCAGGGGATGATACAGGGGCGCAGCAGCTTCGTGTACCGCATCAAGGACACCAACACGTTTGTCAGCCACGGCCTGCGCAGCGGCTACGACGTGACCCCCATACACGTTGACATCTCGCTTGTCCGCAACGACCAGCTCGACCTGGAGGGCTTCCGCAGGTGGCGGCCTGAATTTGCCACCGCAGAGTTCATCCTCGAGGACGGCAAGTACATCTGCGGCGCGGCTGTGGAGAAGATGTCGAAGTCGATGTTCAACGTGGTCAACCCCGATGACATAGTGGAGCGGTACGGCGCGGACACGCTGCGCCTCTATGAGATGTTCCTCGGCCCGCTGGAGCAGTCCAAGCCCTGGGACACCAACGGCATCGACGGCGTGAACCGCTTCCTCAAGAAGCTGTGGGCGTGGTTTGAGCGCGTAGACACGGCGGGCGATGCAGAACCCTCGGCTGCGGAGCTGAAGGCTGTGCACAAGCTCATCAAGAAGGTGACGGCCGACATCGAGGCGTTCTCGTTCAACACCTCAATCCCTGCCTTCATGATCGCTCTGGGCGAGCTGACGCAGCTCAAGAGCGTCAACCGCCGCGCTGCAGAGCTGTTCACCCGCGTCATCGCACCCTTCGCACCCCACATCGCCGAGGAGATGCACCACCGCCTCGACGGCGAGGGGAGCGTGGTGGACGCGCCCTGGCCTGAATATGACGAGAAGTACCTGGCGGAGGACACTGTGCGCTACCCCGTGTCGTTCAACGGCAAGACGCGCTTCACCATAGACGTGCCGGCAGACACTGACAGGCAGGGGGTGCAGGACAAGGCTCTCGCCGACCCGCTGGCGGCTCGCTGGCTCGACGGCAAGACGCCGCGCAAGGTCATCGTCGTCCCCGGCAAGATAGTCAACATCGTGGTCTGAACGGGGGCGCACGCAATATGCCGCGCCGCCGGAGCGTTACATACATATAAATAAACACGGGCTTCAGGCCTGTGACAGGATTATGCCAGAGACGAAAGCCAAGCTGGTGTTCGCTACCAACAACCAGCACAAACTCGAAGAGATACGCCGCATCGCGGGGGGGAGGCTGCAAATCCTCTCGCTCGCCGACATAGGCTGCCATGACGACATCCCCGAGACCGCCGACACCATAGCGGGCAACGCCCTGATCAAGGCGCGGTGGGTCAAGGAGCGGTACGGCCACGACTGCTTTGCCGACGACACCGGCCTCATGGCGGACGCGCTCGGCGGCGAGCCGGGGGTATACTCGGCACGCTATGCCGGCGAGCATTGCAGCCCTGACGACAACATCGACCTGCTGCTGCGCCGCCTCGAGGGAGTGCCTGAAGGGGAGCGCACGGCTCGCTTCTGCACCGTCATCGCCCTGGTGCGCGACTGCGACGGCACACACACATTCGAGGGCACCGTCGAGGGGCGCATCGCCACGGAGCGGCACGGCTCAGGAGGCTTCGGCTACGACCCGGTGTTCATCCCCGACGAGACAGGCATGTCGTTCGCCCTGATGAGTCCCGGCGACAAGAACGCCATATCCCACCGGGGACGCGCCATGCGGCAGCTGCTCCGGCATCTCGGCATACCACTGCAAGACACACCCGACAACGAAAACACGACACTATGACCAACCGACTCATAACCACAGCACTGGCGGCAGCGGCGATATGCGGCGCGGCTCATGCCGAGCTGCGCGGCGACTGGAAGCTCTACCCCACATTCGACGCCAACCCCATATCGATAGTTGACACGCCGACCAAGGCTTACGTCGTGGCGGCAGGGCAGCCCCAGCATGCCACCGCCCCGGAATACGCCGTACAGGAGGCGTTCCTCTTCGCCTACGACAAGGAAGCGGGCGAGATGATGCCGTACACCAAGCGCAACTACCTGTCGGACAACATGGTCAGCAGCGTCCAGTACAACCCCAGGCTGCGATACCTGTTCATAACATACATGAACGGCAACATCGACCTGCTCTATGACGACAACACGGCGGTCAACATCCCCTCGCTGATGCAGTCCAACCTCAACACCAGCAAGAGCGTCAACAACATACGCTTCGACCAGGAGCGCAACCGCGCATACCTCGCCACCGACTTCGGATACCTCATACTCGACGACGAGTCGGGCAAGATACTCGAATCGCGCATCTACAACAAGGCGCTGACCTCCGCCGCCCGCGTGGGCGACAAGTTCCTCATCGCCGACAGCGAGGGCCTCTACTGGGTAGGCGACGGCGACAAGGCGTTCTCGCTGTCTGACTTCAAGAAAATCAGCGGCGTGGGCAGCGCGAAGGACATCATGCCACTGACGGCAGACACATTCGCCTTCATCAGCGGCGAGACGCTATACAAATGCACCGTCAACGGCTCGGAGTTCTCGCTCGAGCAGATTTACACCGGACGCTTCGGCTATGTGGCTTACGCCAAGGACGGGTATTTCATCTCCCGCGGCGACTCGGGCGTGACGCTCGCCTCCGACGGCACGGTGAAGACATTCGGAGGGATACCGGACTCGACATGGTACTCCATAGTCGGCACTTGGGACGGCAGCGAGGTGTGGCAGATGACACCCCACAAAGGCCTCTCCTCATACAAGAGCGCGGACGGCCAGTGGACTGCAACCAACACCTCCATTTTCCCGAACGCCCCCTCGGCATACCGCTGCCGCTACTTCACGTACTCGCCCAAATACGGCATGCTCGTCAACAACCACGAGGTCTCGTACCTGTTCTCGACATACTACATCAAGACGCCGGCCATGACCTGCGGCCTGAAGGACGGCATCTGGACCAGCTACGGATACCCGTACACCAACCCCGACTTCGCCAACACCCTCGCTGACCCCAACGGCCTGACCATTGACCCGGACAACCCCGACCTCATCTACTACGGCTCGTTCTTCAACGGCATACAGCGCAAGAACCTCGCCGACCCGACCGACATGCTGCTGCTCTCCCACCCCAAAGACCCCTCGGCATCCCTGCCGCAGTACCGCAAGCTCGACGACGATGACACAGGGTGGGCAGAATACTGCAACATCTCCAGTCCCGCCTTTGACGCGCAGGGCAATTTATGGGCTACCAGAGCCACCGCCTCCGGACGCGACGGCTGCAACATATACGTATGGCCCGCAGACGCTCGACGCAGCGGCGACGCTTCCAAGATCGTCAAGCTCAACCTCCCCGGAGTGGCAATGGAGAAGGATCACATCATCCTCCCCCTCAAGGCCTCGGCCAACAAGAACCTCGTCCTCATCTACAACGGCGTGTACCAGCCCAGCCTCATTGTCCTCGACCACGGCGGCACGCCGACCGACCCCTCTGACGACAAGTACACGGTCATCTCGTCATTCTACGACCAGGACGGCAACCACCTCAACGACGGACACCTCTTCTCCATGTACGAAGACACCTCGACCGGCACGGTGTGGGTGGGATACCTGTTCGGCGTGTACACCATCAACCCCAGCAAGGTGACTGCCGACGCCACCCGCGTGACACGCATCAAGGTGGCACGCGACGACGGCACCAACCTGGCGGACTACCTGCTCAACAACATACCGGTGTTCCGCATCGCAGTTGACAACAAGGGGCGAAAGTGGTTCGCCACAGGCGGCGGCGGGCTGGTATGCACCTCCTCCGACGGCAAGACCGTCGAGGGCGAACTGACTGTCTCCAACTCCTACATCCCCTCCGACAACGTATACACAGTGGCGTACAACCCTGACAACAACTCGCTGCTGATGTCTACCGAGCACGGCATCGCCGAGTTCTACCCCTCCGGCGGCAGCTCACAGGACAACGACGGCGAAAACACGCTCAACGTATACCCCAACCCTGTCCGCCCCGACTACCTCGGCTGGGTGACGATAGAAAACCTCCCGGACAACTCAATCGTCAAGATAACGGACGCCAGCGGCAACCTGGTCAAGGAGCTCGGCTTCGCTGAAAACGGCATGGTGAAATGGGACGTGACCAACGCCGAGATGAAGCGCGTGCGCAGCGGCGTGTACTACATCCTCGCCTCGCCCGGCTCTGACAGCGACAACGTCTCTGCCAAGGGGAAAATACTCGTAATAAACTGACAGCAACCGCCTCACAACCAAGACCGACAATGATGACACGCATACTTACCGCAACCGCCGCCCTGTCGCTCGCAGCAGCAGCACTCGCTGACACCGTCGAGGCGTACCCCGGCACACTCCCCTCAATACTGGGCGAGATGAGGCTCAACGGCAACGCCCCGGCGAGGCTCAATGTGTGCGGCAGCATCGACATACGCGATCTGTCGGCTCTGGCTGCGGCCCGAATAGACACCCTCGACCTGTCGGCAGCCACGGTCAGGGGCTTCTCCTCCCCGACGCCGCTGCTGTACGGCAAGCACACATTCGAGGCTGACGTGATACCGGCATACACATTCGCAGGCTCTGCATGCCGCGTGATGATGCTCCCCTCTGCCGCCAAGGCCGTGGGCGAGGGCGCGTTCACCGCAAGCAGCCTGGTGCGTATAGACATCCCCGAGGGCGTGACCCTCATCGGCGACTTCGCCTTCAGCGGCTGCTCTGCGCTCGAAAAGGCTGACATCCCCTCCACGCTCGAGACCCTCGGGCAGGGGGCGTTCACAGGCTGCGAAAGCCTCACGGAGATAGACCTCTCAGGGACATCAGTGACCGGCATCGCCGACCGCACATTCGCCGGCTGCAAGGCTCTGACGCAGATAGAGATGCCGAGCCAGCTGCGCACAGTCGGCACTCTCGCATTTGAGGGGACAGCCCTGCGCTTCCTCTCCGCCGACAGGCAGATAACAGTGTCGCCCTTCGCCTTCGCCCTCATGCGCACCATGCCGGCATCGGCTGTTTCGGTGTCAAACGCCGGCGCTGCCCACGGCATCTATTTCGGCGACGAACAGCTCTCGCAGGTAGCGTACCCCCTCGCCCCGATACCCGACCTCGCATACGCCGGCTGCCAGAGCCTCGACACCAAGGCCGTGACAGAACAGGTGGGCGCAGTAGGCGACTTCGCCTTCCACTCCATACCGGCTCACACTGTTACGCTTAGCCACGGCGTGACATCGCTCGGCGAGGGCGTGCTGGGCAACAACCCGGAGATGAAATACATCTACTGCAAGGACCTCAAGGACGAAATACCGGCAGTGACAGAGCACACCTTTGACGGCGTAGACAAGAGCAAGGTCAAGGTGTGTGTGACCGAAGGAAGCATTGACGACTGGAAAGCCGCCCCGTACTGGAACGAGTTCAAGATCACGTCAGAATACAGCAGCGTGGACGAGACGCTTGCGGGCGAGTTCAGCATATACCACAGAGCCGGCATGCTTCACATCGAAGCGTCCGAGACACTGCTCGAAGTGAGCGTATACACCGCCGACGGACGGCTGCTCGCAGCCTCTGCCCCCGGCCAGTGCACGGCAGAGCTGCCCCTCTCGGCATCAGACACACAGGTGGCTGTCATCATCACTCGCACGGGCAAGGGCTCACGCACTGACAAACTCGTAATCTCCTCAAACTGACACTGACATGGGAAAGAACAAGCTACGCAAATTCGAGGAGATGAAGGGTTTCAACTGCGTGTTCGAATACCCCTGGGCGCGGCTGCAGACAGAGCCGTTCCCGCTGCGCGGACGCTGGCACAGCGACTATTTCCGCAACGACCGCCCCATTGTGCTTGAACTCGGCTGCGGACGCGGCGAATACACCGTGTCGCTCGCTCGCCAGAACCCCGGCAAGAACTACATCGGCATCGACGTGAAGGGAGCGCGGATATGGGCAGGGGCGAAAGACGCGACACTCTCGCAGCTCGCCAACGTGGCGTTCCTGCGCGGCGAGATTGAGCAGATAGGCTCGTTCTTCGCCCCAGGCGAGGTGGACGAGATATGGATAACGTTCCCCGACCCGCAGATGCAGAAGACACGCCGCCGCCTCACCTCGGCACGCTTCCTGCACCTGTACCGCAGCATCATGCGCCCCGAAGGCACGGTGCACCTCAAGACCGACTCGCCGTTCCTCTACACGTTCACGAGCCGCCTCGCCGCCGCCAACGGCTTCACCGTCCTGGCGCAGACCGACGACCTCTACGCCTCAGGTCTGGCAGACCCCGTCACCTCTATCAAGACCCACTACGAGCGGCAATGGCTCTCGCGAGGCAAGCGCATCAAGCTCATCGAGTTCCTCCTGCCCCACGAGGGGGAAATCGCCGACCCCGAGGAGGACGACATACCCCACGACGACTACACCTCGTTCCCTCGCGGACTGTCGCAGTGCATGCCCGAGGAGCTGAAGAAGATACAACCGTAAACAGCATACCCACACATACGCCATGAGTGAATCACCCATATACCCCGCCCTCGTCACCGAGGCGCTGCGCACCGTGCGTTACCCCGGCAACGGCCAGGACCTCGTCAGCGCAGGGATGGTCGAAGACGACATACGCATCGACGGCAGGAAGGTCTCCTTCTCGCTGATATTCGACAAGCCCACCGACCCGTTCATCAAGTCAGTGGTGCGCGCCGCCGAGACAGCTGTAGCCACATACGTCGCCCCCGACGTGGAAATACGCGGCAACGTCAGCGTCAAATACCGGCACGAGCTGCCCCAGAAGCCAGCCACCCCACTTCCCGGCGTCAAGAACATCATCGGCGTCTCGTCAGGCAAGGGGGGCGTGGGCAAGTCAACCGTCGCCGCCAACCTCGCCGTGGCTCTCGCCGCCAAGGGCTTCAAGGTCGGGCTGCTCGACGCTGACATATTCGGCCCGTCGATGCCCAAGATGTTCGGCCTCGAAAGGCAGGAGCTGTACATGACCAGCCGCGAGGGGCGCGACTGGATAGAGCCGGCAGAGAAATACGGCGTGAAAATGCTCTCCATAGGCTTCATGGTAGACCCGGACAGCCCCGTGCTGTGGCGCGGCGGAATGGCAAGCAACGCCCTGCGCCAGCTCATCACAGAGGCGTGGTGGGGCGACCTCGACTACTTCATCATCGACATGCCCCCCGGCACGTCCGACATCCACCTGACGCTCGTCCAGACACTCCCCATAACAGGCGTTGTCGTCGTCTCAACGCCGCAGCAGGTAGCCCTCGCCGACGCCCGCAAAGGCATCGCCATGTTCACCGGCGACAAGGTCAACGTCCCCATACTCGGGCTGGTGGAGAACATGGCATGGTTCACACCCGCGCAGCATCCCGACGAGCGGTACTACATATTCGGACGCGAGGGGGGCGTGCGCCTCGCCCAGGAGCTGGGGGTCAAGCTGCTGGCACAGATACCGCTGGTGGCAGACATCTGCGGGCGAGCAGACAGCGGCACGCCTGTCACCCTCGCAGCGGACGGTGAGGGTATCGACACCGCCAACCCCGAGGCACAGGCATTCGCCGCGCTTGCCGACGCTGTCGACGAGGCCGTGCGCTCCCGCAACAGCGACCTGCCACCGACCCGCGTGGTGCAGACGCACAAATGACCGTAACCCCAAACAGAACTACACGATGAACAGAATCACGGCACTGGCGTTGACACTGCTTGCCGCAGCCGCCTCCCTGTTCGCTTCAGGACAGACACCGCCACAAATCAGAGCCTCACACGACGAGCGCGTCGAGCTGGTGAGCATACTCTGCCACCTGGCCGGCTACAGGGAATACAACATGAACACCGGCGGTCAGTACATCGCCGACATCGACTCATTCTTCCGCGACGCGCAGGCACACCCGGCAGTGCTGATGCTCGACAGCCTGAGGCAGACCAACGGCATCGCTTACGATGCTCCGATGACGCTCGCCGTCAACCTGCAAAAGGAGGGCAGCCGCTACACCCTCGCTTGCGACACCGCAACGCTCGAGGAGAGGTGGAAGGGCGTTGACATGGAGCTGCTGACACGGCGCATGTCCGACTTCTGCACCAAGGCTCGCTTCGCGGAGTTCTACGAGGCTCACCAGCCGTTTTACGACAGCGTGTGCGAGATGTTCAACGCCGAGGTCACGTCGAGGTTCAACCAGGGCTGGTACGAGCAGTTCTACGGCACGAAAGCCACCGAGAACTTCGAGATAGTAATAGGGTTCGCCAACGGCGGCGGCAACTACGGCCCGCACCGCCAGCTCCCCGGCAAGCCCAAGGACGTATATTCCATAATCGGCTACAGCGTGGACGACAGCGGACAGCCATTATACAGCACCTGCGCCGCTGACTACCTCAACACGCTGATACACGAGTTCAACCACTCATTCGTCAACCCGCTCGCCGACGACCCACGGTTCGCCGCGCGAATGGAGGCTGCCGGCAATAAGATGCTGACACTCTCTCGCCAGACGATGAGGAAGAACGCATACACCTCGTGGGAAACCGTCATCAACGAGTCTATAGTACGCGCTGCCGTAGCGCGGTACTTCATCGACAACGGCATGACCCACGACGAGATACGCCAGAGCATCACCGTCGAGGTGGCGACTGGGTTCTGGTGGATGCCAGGGCTGGTGAAATGCCTCGCCGTGTACAGCAGCCACCGTGACCGGTACCCCACGCTCGACACATACTACGACTGCCTAATCCGGTTCTTCGACGGTTTCGCAGACAGCCAGCTCGCCGAGATTGACTCCGCCATACAGTAGCAGACAGGGCGGAAAAGCGTCCACAGCGGAAGCAAAACAGCCGTATGCCGATTTTTTCGGCACATTGCACGATAATTTATCCCCTTTTTGCCGTTATACAATAAACGACCAACTGACACAGTCATGAAATACCTGGCAGCTATACTTGCAGCGGCAGCTGGATGCATGACCGCCAACGCCCGACAACCAGTCGAAATGACCGCCGAGGACTTGATCACCAAGGTCTACGGCTTGCTCGACCGCACCTGCTCCAAAGCGGAGATGATGAAGGCCGTCCGCCAGACAGCCGGGCTTGTGCCGCAGGAGGACGAATACGGCGTATGGCTCGACACCGGCGACGGATACATCATAGACTACTACGGCTTGACACCCGAGGTCTCCGCTCGCGCCTCATACGACGAGGGCGGCTCGCTGACCGACTACGGCTACTTCTTCCTCTTCCCCTACGCCAGCGGCGGCAGGGCTGCAGCCAACGCCACGCAGGCCGACTTCAGCGGCACGCTGCTCCAGGAGATGCTCGACATGGAGCTGGGCATGGAGGCAGACACCGTGAGCGACGCGCTCTTCGAGGCTTCGGGAGAGTACGGCGACATCTCGGTGGACGTGCGGCTGGTAGAGGAGCACAACACCGGCGACAAGTCTGGCCGCTTCATCCTCATCCTGTCACTTATCCCCGACGACCCCGACACGTGGACAGCCGGCAACGGCGACTGACTGCCTCCGCACCGGAGTGCTCAGAGCTCTCCGAGTGCTCTGACAATGCCAATATGATCACTCGCAGCCGTAGAACAGCCTCCACCCCGGCGCAGCGCGGTAACGAGCCTCCGTCCCGGGCTTGAGCGTCAGGCGGCAGCGGCGGTACAGCTCCGCCTCGTCCGGCTCGAAGATGAAGCTGCCGCAGTCAAACGCCGGCGGCACGGGCGACAATTCCACTATCTCCACAAGGCTGCGGCAGCCCGAGAACATCAGCTCCCCCAGCAGCGAGCCGTTAGCCGGAAGCACGGCACGGCGCAGCGCCACGCACTCCGACATGACATACGACCCCAGCTCCGTCACCGTCGAGGGGAACACTATCTCGACTATCGACGAGCAGCATGAGAAAGCGTTCATGCCCACCTGCGCCACACCCTCGGGCAGCGTGACAGCCTCCAGCGAGCGGCAATACTTGAACGCGCTCATGCCCACCTCCTTAAGCCCTGGCGGCAGCGACACGCTGCGCAGCGACACGCACCACTCAAACGTATGCGGCTCAATGGCAGTCACGCCTTGCGGCACTGTGAACGCCCCCAACGCCTCGCACTCGCGCAACGCTCCCTCGCCTATCTCCGTCACCGACGGCGGCAGCGGCAGGCTGTCGAGCGAAGTGCAGCCCAGGAAAGCGTACCGCCCCACACGGCGCAGACGGCTGCCCTCGGCAAACTCCACGCGCCGCAGGGCAGTGCACCTGGCAAAGGCATAGTCGGGGATTTCTGTGACCCAGGCAGGTATGCTCACCACGACCGCCGCGCTGTCAGCGGCCAGCTCACGCCACCCGCCCGCTGGCATCTGCCCGCAGCCCACAGTGACGCACGCCTCATCGGCAGCAACAGCCGGCACACTCGCGGCGGCCCACAGAGCCAAGACAGCAGCAAACCACCTCATAGACACATCAGTAAGAGCCGGCCGTCGTGCGGCGGCGGCCTCGGTCATTGGGGTCAAACGGATTGCGCGTCGGGTCGAACACCTCGTCCTCCTCATCGCCGGCATTGCTGCCGCTGCTGTCCTTCTTGCGGCGGTTCTTCTCCTGGTCAGACTTGTTCTTCTTTACGGCAGCCGGCTTCTGCAGGTCTATGGCGACGGCAGTCAAGTCCCACGGCTGCTCCACGTCCCAACGCTTGGTGATTTTCAGTGCCTTGGGATAGTAGTAGACATATTCAGGCTGGCGGTCAGAGTCATAGTCGCCCGTGTCGTACTCGCCGTTGCCGTTGCGGTCCTCGACCAGGCGGGCGTAGTACGTCCCCAGCTCCACATCGCGGAACTCGGCAGTGCCGCCGCTGACCGCGGCCTTGCGGACAGGCTTGTCCGAACTGTCGAGCAGCTCCACGAAGGCCGGCACGCTGTCAGGCAGCGAGCTTATCACGAAACGCAGGTCGAAATAGTCATCGCGCTTCTTGACGTTGACAGCCTGCTCCTCCCCCTTGCTGCAGATGCCGTAGATGCCGCAGACAGCCAGCGAGTCCGCCCGCAGACGGTAGCGGCCGCCGTACTCCCATGGATAGTCCACGCGGTAGCGGCGCAGCGACAGGGTGTCCTGCCGCTCCAGCGTATACGGCTTCGGCACTCTCGCCCACACCGAATCCCTCATCTCCTCGAGGTGGAACATCGTCTGGTCGAGGCTCTTGACAGGCTGGTCAAACTCCATGAGCAGCGGCACGCCCACATTCTGCGACGCACCGCCGATGAACCTCACGCCCAGCGTCTTGACCTGCGGCTTGGCGACCGAGTCCGCCTTGGCACTGCGGCGGGCCTTCTTCTTGACCGGGCGCGGGCGCACGGTGACAAGCTTGAGCGTGTCGCACCGCTGCGAGAGGAGCAGCTGCTTGTTGTGCGCCAGGTACTTCAGCTCCACCGAGAGGGTGTCCGTGGCGATGACGCGAGGGTCAGTCAGCCACATCGTCACCGTGTCGTTGCGCAGCGACCGCTCCGTGACATACCAGTCCCCCACCCCGGGCATCCCCAGCAGGCGCACCTCGGGCAGCGTGTCGGCAGGAGCGTTGAATACCAGCGAGATGCGCGTAGAGTCAATGCGCTCGCTGTTGGTCAGGTATTGCTGCTTGAAGTTGACGTTGAACGCATTGAGCAGCACATCGTTGGGGAGGAAGCGCGTGCGCACGCGCTGCAGCACGGTATCGACCTTGCCCGTGCGCAGGTCATAGAGAGTGTCGATGGCCGTTGCCGGCTCGCACGTCGGGCGGACGGTGAAGCTGGTGAAGGCGATATCCTCCTGCGGGTTGTCCCAGCGGAAGTCATTGTTGGCGTCGGCGAGGGCGAACACGCGGTATTCCATGTCCTTGAGGCCGCGAATGGTGAAGCGTCCCCGGTCGTCAGTCTTCGCCACCCTGACGAGGCGCAACGTGCGGAACGCCGTGTCGGGAGCGTCAGCCGGATGCACGCCCACGAGCATGCCCTGCTGCGGCTCGAGGTCACGTGCCGCCAGCACCATTCCCGAAATCCGCAGCGTGTCAAGCACCGGCCCTGTCGAGAACCAGTATGAGAAGCCCTCCAGCTTGTTGGCCTCGTTGTTGTCCTCAATGGCGTTGCCGAAATCGACAGTATATGTAGTCTCGGGCAGCAGCGTGTCCTGGAAACTGATGTAGACGTGCTTGCCGCTAGACGAGACACGCGGCATCGAGGCCGACGTGGGCGAGACGACCACCTTGGTGAAAGCGTCCTTGACGTTGACCAGCTCGTCAAACTCCAGGGTCACGCGGCGCGGCATCGCGTCAGTCGCGCCCAGCGGAGGGTTGCAGCGCACCAGGCGCGGAGGCATCTCGTCCCTCGCGCCACCCGAAGGCCTCCCCGGCGAGGCGCAAGAGAGCATCAGCGCGGCCGCCAGCGTCGCCACTGCCGCTGCGAAAGGCAGCCTGTATATGCGGTTCATCATATCATGTATCGGTAAATCGACCCCAAAAGTATGAAAAAAACGAGAAACAACCGCGCTCCGAGAGGGAAAAACGCCCCGACACCCATTTTTTTACACCCCGGCACGCGGTCAACACAAAAAAAAGAATTAAATTTGCGAGTTGAAATCATCAAGCGAATAATAGAAAACAACATAACAACACAAACAATGCAGAACAAAGGGTTTATCAGCACCATTGCCGTCCTGTTGATCTTGATTTGTGGCTTCTACATCTCATTCTCCTTCGTCACGTCTCACTACGAGAAGAAGGCGCAGGAGTATGCCGCCGCAAAGGCCAAGACCACTGACGTGACCAATGATGTTTACAAACAGAGTCTGAAACAGTTCAATGATTCCATCGACAAGGAGAAAGTCTACCTGGGCTACTACACCTACAACCAGGTGCGCAAGATGGAAATCGGTCTTGGTCTTGACCTCAAGGGAGGCATGAACGTCGTGCTCGAGATTTCCGTGCCCGACATCCTGCGCCAGTACGCCTCGGGCGAACAGCAGCTGGCCAAGATAAACGACGCAATCAAGAAAACCGAAGCCGAGGGCGTGAAATCCTCTGACAAGGACTTCATCGCACGCATGGCGTCGCACCTGCAGCCTGGCACAATGGCCGGCCTCTTCACACGCGAGGGAGAGTTCATGGGCAAGCTCAAGTCAAACGCCTCCAACAGCGAGGTCGTAGACGCGCTCAACCAGCAGGTGTCAAGCCAGGTCGACGCTGCCTTCAACATATTCCGCACACGTATCGACCAGTTCGGCGTCGTAGCGCCGAATATCCAGAAGCTTCAGGACAAGACCGGACAGATCCTGCTCGAGCTTCCCGGCGTCAAAGAGCCCGAGCGTGTCACAGAGCTGCTCAAGTCGTCTGCCAACCTGGAGTTCTTCGAAGTATACAACTACAACGAGATAGCAGGTGACCTGAACCGCTTCGCGCAGGCATACGCCGCACAGGACACCACCAGCCACGCCAACCTGATGACGCTGCTCGGCGGCGCAGGCAGACAGGGCAGCCCCGTCATCGGCATCGTCAAGCCCGACGACCGCGCAATGGTGGACAGCATGCTCAACTCCCCGCTCGCCAAGCAGACGCTCCCGCAGGACTTCCACGCCGTCTGGGAGGTCAAGCCAGTGGAATACCCCGTCCTTGACCCCAAGACCGGCAAAGAAGTCAAGAAAGCCAACGGCGAGACAAAGACCACGCCCTACTGGCAGCTCATCGCCCTCAAGGGCGAAGCAGCCCTCGAGGGTGACGTAGTGACCTCCGCAAGCTCCGAGTTTGAGCAGATGCGAGGCAACACCGTCAACATGAAGATGAACGACGCCGGAGCGCAGCAGTGGGCCACACTCACACGCAACAACATCGGCCGCCCCATAGCGATCGTCCTCGACGACCATGTCTACTCATACCCCAACGTGAACGCCGAAATCACCGGCGGCTCGTCTGAAATCACAGGCAACTTCACCCCCGAGGAGGCAAACGACCTCGCCAACGTGCTCAAGTCGGGCAAGATGTCGGCCAAGGTCGAAGTGGTCAGCAACAACGTCATCGGCCCGTCGCTCGGCGCTGACGCCATACAGCAAGGCTTCGTCTCATTCGTCGTCGCACTCGTGCTGCTGATGATATTCATGATATGCATCTACGGCTTCGTCCCCGGCATGGTGGCAAACGTAGGCCTTATCCTCAACCTCTACTTCACGCTCGGCATCCTCGCCTCGCTGCAGGCCGTCCTCACCCTCTCGGGCATCGCCGGTATCGTCCTGTCGCTCGGCATGGCAGTCGATGCCAACGTGCTTATATTCGAGCGCACCAAGGAGGAGCTGCGCAGCGGCAAGAAGCTCCGCCAGGCCATCTCCGAAGGCTACAGCAACGCATTCTCCGCGATATTCGACTCCAACCTCACCTCGGTCATCACCGGCATAATACTGCTGCTCTTCGGTTCAGGTCCTATCAAGGGCTTCGCCACCACGCTCATCATCGGCCTCGTATGCTCATTCTTCATCGCTGTCTTCCTGACACGCATCGCATTTGAGATGCTCACCAAGAACGGCCGCTGCTCAAAGATGACATTCACGACAGGCTTGTCGCGCAACCTGCTGACCAACACCAGCATCAACTTCCTCGGCAAGTGGAAGACAGCCCTCACCGTATGGATCATCCTCATCGCTGCCTCGGTAGGCTCACTGCTGCTGCGCGGCATGAACCAGGGCATCGACTTCTCCGGCGGACGCAACTATGTGGTGCAGTTTGAGAAGGACGTCAACCCCGAGGCCATGAAGGCCAAACTCGAGACCGCGTTCCAGACCGCTGCCAACGACAAGACCGTCAGCGTAGGCGTCATCACAATCGACAACGCCACCAAGGCACGCATCTCGACCAGCTACAAGATAGCCAGCAACGACAACAACGTCGAGAACGAGATCACCCAGATACTCTACAACACCCTCAAGGAGGAGCTGACCGACAGCAAGGGCAAGGTGATGGACTACAACGCATTCACCGTCGCCGATGAGAGCCACGGCATCATCTCGATACAGAAGGTAGGACCCTCCGTAGCCGACGACATGAAGACCGACGCATACTGGGCAGTCAGCATCGCCGTCATCTGCATGTTCCTCTACATCCTGCTGCGTTTCCGCAACATCGCCTTCTCCGTCGGCGCTGTCGCAGCCGTAGCCCTCACAGCCTTCCTCATCATCGGCCTCTACTCACTGTGCTGGGGCTTCCTCCCGTTCTCAATGGAGATTGACCAGACGTTCATCGCCGCGATACTGACCATAATCGGCTACCAGATCAACGACACCGTGGTGGTATTCGACCGTGTGCGCGAGATGATAAAGGTATACCCCAAGGAAGACCGCTACCTGACGTTCAACAAGTCGCTCAACACGACGCTGACACGTACGTTGATGACATCGCTCACGACGTTGCTCGTGCTGCTGTGCATCTTCTTCCTCGGCGGCGAGTCAATACGCTCCTTCACATTCGCAATGATATTCGGCGTCATCGTCGGCACATTCTGCACGCTCTTCTGCGCAGCCCCGATAGCATACGAAATCTTCAAGAAGACACAGAAGAAGCACGCTGCCAAGGCAGAAGCCACACCGGCTCTCCAGGGCAACCGCCGCTTCAAATAACCAATACTGACACACGACACTCCACGACAGGGGACGGGCTTCACCAGCCCGCCCCCTATATTATATGTGTATAACGCATCACAGCTCCGAGAGTGCGCAGTCCCGGCTGTTGCACGCGCCCTCACCTGTTGCATCTGTTGCACCTGTTGCATGCTGTTGCACCTGTTGCATGCTGTTGCATGCTGTTGCACCTGTTGCATGCTGTTGCACCTGTTGCATGCTGTTGCATGCTGTTGCACCTGTTGCATGCTGCTGCATGCTGTTGCACATGTTGCATGCTGTTGCACCTGTTGCATGCTGCTGCATGCTGTTGCACATGTTGCAAGTGTTGCAAGTGTTGCAAGTGTTGCAAGTGTTGCAAGTGTTGCACACCTGCAACAGTGAAACAGATGAAACACCGCGCTTATTCCTGACAGCGGTTGACGCGGATGTTCGGGCTTGTTCGGCGTGTTCCCAGCCCGAACACACCGAACACCCGAACATGACCGAACACCCGAACACGCAACATATTTCTCGGAGGTCTCGGAGAGTGCAACCAGCGCCGCAAATGTTAAACGGCAATTTCCGTGTCGAAGGGATGATGTAATTTTGCAGCGTCGGAGATGCTATGGCAGCGAGTATGCAGTTATGGCAGGGGGCGGTGTATACATACTATACATTATACATATAATATGTATCTGTCGGAGAATGAGGGGACAGCACCCCCCGACAAGAGCAATGCTCCCCGACGAGGCCAATGCTTCCCCGACAAGAAGGCTGCCGCCGACATATTCTCCCCTCTCCGAGTACCCGGAGTACTCGTGGAGAGAGTGTGTGCTGTTTCACCTGTTTCACCTGTTTCATCTGTTTCATCTGTTTCACCGTTGCAGGGGTGCAACAGATGCAACAGATGCAACACCATGCAACAGATGAGGGCACTTGCAACAAATGTCAGGATAAGGAATAGAAACAGGCGGAACGCCGTGCGAAGCGTCCCGCCTGATGTCATTTGCGGTTGCGTATGTGTGCCGTCATTTCTCCGACAACCCGGAGGTCGCGGCTTGCCGTCAGAGGACGACCTTGCGGGCAGTGCCTGCTGCGCGGACTATGTATATGCCGCCGGGGAGGGTGAGGCTGATGCCGCCCTGCGCTGTCACGCCGCTGTATACTGTCTGTCCCGACACTGTATACACGCTGACGGGGATGCCAGCCACGCCGCTGACGGTGAGCGTGCCGCCTTGCGCGGAGATGCGTACTGCGTCGGAGGCGATGCCGTCAACGCCGACAGAGGGCGTGAAGGCTGCGGGGTCGGTCAGGTCGCTTGCGCCTCGGGTGTAGACGGCCTTCATCTGCACTGTCTGCTGTGCCGGGTCTGCGTCAGCGTCATGCGTCAGTGCGCACTGCAATGCGTCGGCGGGGAGGGTGGCGGCGAGCGTGCCGTCCACGTATACCTCGTAGCCGGTGAGCTGCAGGTTGCCGATGCCGGCGGTGTAGCTGATGTCGTCTATCTCGATGAAGAACTTGTCGTCAGACGTTGAGCGTATCGCGAAATAGTTCGCGCCCGCAGGGAGGTCGTAGCTGTACTGGGTCCATGCGGCAGGCACGCCGCTGACGCTGGCAAGGCTCTCGAAGTCCTCGACGCTGTCCGTAGCCGTGGAATACGACACCTCAAACGATTCGGGGTCGGAGGTGGAGTAGCTGCGGGCGTAGAATGAAACGGTCTGCGCCGTGCCGGGGAGGTCTTCGGAAATCATCCAGTTGTCGTTTGCGCCGTAGGGGCTTGAGAAGCTGGCGAAGTATTTCGAGCCTGAATGTGCGGCGAATGTGGAGTTCATCCCCTCGCTGTCAAAGACGATGAACGCCATGGGCTTGCCCATGTTGGGGAACTGGAAGTCGGTGAAGCTGTACGTCTCTTCGACCAGGTCAACATCGACAAATTTCCAGCGTCCTGCCTGGTCAATGGCAAACGGTTCGTACCCCTCGACATCGTCGGTGACAGCCTCGGAGCGCGACACGCCTGCGAAGTCGGGGGCAGTCCATTTAAGTATGCACCCGCCCTGGGCGTCTGAATATGTCGGGTACAACGGCATAGGGTAGCCACGGCGCATGATTGCGACGGTGCAGCTTTCCTCGAGGGGCTCGTCAAGCCCTTCGGCGGTGACTGCCACGCAGACGGCCATGCTGTCGCCGTATGAGGACGTTGCGCGTACCTCCTTGGTGCAGGTGAACACCTCGCCGGCAGCGACGGTGAACGGCACGTTGTCCGAGAAAAGGTTGCCACCGGTCTGTATGGTGACGTATCCGCTGTAGCTGTTTTCAGCGTCAGCGTTCATCAGCGATATTTCTATGGGGACAATTTCGCCGGCGTTGACACGTGCGGGGACATTGAGCGCGGAGATGCGCAGTCCGCCCTCGGTGTCGGCGGCGGTGATGTCGATGCAGTCGAGCAGCGTCTTGGTCTTCTTGTCAGAAGCCACCACCTTCACGCCGCACTGCACACTCTTGCCGGCATAGCCGCTGAAGGGGACGGTGAGTGTCTGCCACCCCGTCGCGCCAGCGTCGCCGAGCGTAAAGGGCTGCTGGTAAGCCATTTCACCCTCACAGTATATGAACGGCGTGAGCTGTGTGGTCGAACCCTCGACAGCGTAGTAACGGAATGTGAACGAGCCGGCATCGCTGCTGCCCATGGCAACCTTGCCCGAATACCAGTGGGTCTCGTTGCCGGCCTTGCGTTGCTTCCAGACGGCCATGCCGCTGTCGTTGTCAAAGGGGGTTGCGGCAGGGGTGTCGCTCGTGCCAGCCACGCTCCACGTGCCGCGCAGGAAGTCGTTCAGTCCGCCGCAGACCGTAGATGCCTCGCCGCCGGCGAATGTCTCGGAGTAAGGCAGCTGGTATGCCGCTCCCACGGCGAGCAGCGGGGTCATGCTGTAGCGCGAGTAGTCCACGCCGCGCTCTGTGCTTGAGAACACGAAGTAGTTGCACAGCGCACGCTCCCCGGGGTCGCACACGGTCAGGGTGTACGAAGTCCCCTCGATGCCGGCGGCCAGCGATGTCTGGCCGTCAGCGGCGAGTATCTCGTATTTCACCAGCGCAGGGTTTATGGGGCTGCCCTCCTGGTATGTCGCGGGCGCGTCCCAGCTGATGACGACAGTGCCGGGGGTGTCGCCCTCGCGCAGCTTCACATTTCCAGGCACGGCGGCGTAGTCCACGCCTGCCCAGGCGTATTCGGAGACTTCCTCGCCGTCACCCTCGGCGTTAGTGGCGATGAACGTGTAGGTGTACCCTCCGCGCTCGGGGCAGTTGTCGGTGAACGAGATGGACGCGCCCGGTGCTGGAGCGTCGAATGTCTTGACCTCGGTCTCGCCGCGCAGCACGCGGATAGAGGCTATCGAGGATAGTTCTCCGCCTCCGGCGGTCTCGTCAGGGGCGTTGAAGGTGACCTTGAGCGTGGGAGCGCCGTCATAGTCGTGCGCAAACTTGACCTTGGTGACGCCGGCAGGCGCGCCGTCTGCCGCCGCGAGAGCCGGCAGTGCGGCAGCGGCAAGCAGTGCTGATGTGCATAAGTGCTTCATAAGCGAATTTGTCTTAGGGGTCTGGGAAGCCTTGTCTTGGGGCATCAAACGCCGCTCGCGAGGCTTTCAGACCGGTTGATGTAACTGTTATCGTCTGCAAATCTACACAAATGCCGGCACATACGCAAATCCGCACCGCTACTCCGCACCGGCTGGATTTAATGATTACATCACGGGCGTGTAACACGGGTGAAACATTGGCGGCGTAATTTTGCAGCGTAATTAATGAAGGATAGTATGACATCAAGAACTACGATGATGTGTTGCCTGCTGGCAACGGCGCTGCCTCACCTGGCAGCACACGCGCAGTCACAAGCCGCCGCTCTGCACGGCGTGGTGACTGACAGCGAGAACGGTGAGCCCCTCATCGGCGCGTACGTCAAGCTCGTCCAGACGGGCGAGGTGACGGCGACGGGGCTGGACGGCGACTTCGCCTTTGAGCGCGTGACGCAGGGCACGGTGACGCTGGAAATCTCCTACACCTCTTACGTGACGCAGACCGTGGAGTGCACTGCCGGCCGTGAGCCGGTGGCTGTGAGCCTCGTCCCTGACAACCAGATGCTTTCGGACGTGGTGGTGACGGGACGGCGCAGAGGCGGCTCGGAGGCGTCGGTGGTGTATGACCAGCAGACGAGCCTGGTGACGCAAGTCGGGGTGTCGGCGCAGCAGATCACGCGCACACAGGACAAGGACGCTTCGGAGGTGATACGCCGTGTGCCGGGCATCAGCATCATCGACGGCAAGTTCGTCATGGTGCGCGGCCTGCCGCAGCGGTACAACAACGTGTGGATGAACGGCGCGGCTGTCCCCAGCTCGGAGGCTGACTCGCGTGCGTTCTCTTTCGACATACTCCCCTCCTCGCAGCTCGAGAACCTGGTGGTGGTCAAGTCGTCTGCCCCGGAGTACCCGGCGGACTTCAGCGGCGGCATGATAATGATACGCACCAAGAACGTGCCTGACGAGAACTCGCTGAGCGTCGGCGTGGGGCTGGGCGTCAACGACCGCACGCAGTTCAACCAGTATTTCGGCTACCGGGGCTCGTCTACGGACTGGCTCGGGTTTGACGGCGGCATGCGCTCGCTGCAGGGAGGCATCCACGGCACGCTCAACCCGCTGAACAACGGCGTGAGCCTGACGGACAACGGGTTCAACAACGACTGGACTGTGCGCCGCAGCCACCCCGCCCCTAACATGAGCATGAACATGAGCTGGTCGTGGCGCAAGCAGACCGAGGGGGGAAGCATCTGGGCGATGCTCGCCGCGCTCAACTACAACAGCAGCTTCAGCACCCTGGCCGGCATGGACAACAACATGTTCGGCGCGTATGACGTGACCAACGACTGCCCCAACTACCTGCGCCGCAGCGTCGACGACCAGTACAACCACAGCAACCGCGTCGGCGTGATGTACAACCTGACGATGCTCTCCCCGGACGGCAACCACCGTTTCGAGTTCAACAACCTGTTCAACCAGCTGGGACGCACGCGCTACACGTGGCGCAGGGGCATCGACGCGCAGAGCGACACGTTCAACAGCGCGGAGTACTATTACCAGAGCCGCACGACATACAACGGGCAGCTGACGGGCAAGCACACCCTGGGCAGCGATGACAAGCTGGACTGGAGCGCGGGTTACGCCTACGCCAACCGCAACATGCCTGACCGCCGCCGCTACACCACCGTCCTCGACCCCGAGACAGGGCAAATGGAGGTGGACAACCTGAACGACATCAACCGCGAGTACAACCGCCTGGACGAGCATATCGGCTCGGCGGGCGTGAACTATACGCACGACTTCCGCAGCTGGGTCATACCCGTCACGCTCAAGGCCGGAGGCTTCGGACAGTACCGCAGCCGCGTCTACAACACCCGCTATTTCCTCTACAGCTGGCCCGGTGGCCTCCCCCCGGAGTACCGCGCAATGGACGTGCCCACGGAACTGATGCGCGATGAGAACTACGGCGCGGACAAGCTATACCTGATAGAGCAGGTGGACTGGCGCAACAACTACAAGGGCAACGACGTGACCGGTGCGGCATACGTGGGCGGCAACTTCACCATAGGACGCTTCAACGCATACGCCGGCGTGCGATACGAGTACTACCGCATGAACCTGACGGGCAACACGCGCAAGACCGAGGAGAGCCCCAAGGACAACATCTACGACTACAGCGACCTGTTCCCCTCGCTCAACATGGCATACCGCTTTGACGACCGCCACGTGCTGCGCCTCTGCTACGGCAGGACGGTCAACCGCCCGGAGTTCCGCGAGCTGTCAACGTCGGTATACTACGACTTCGACCTGGCGAGCAACATACAGGGCAACTATGACCTGCGCCCGGCTTACGTAGACAACATCGACCTGGGCTACTCGTTCTACCCCTCCTCGGGCGAGCTGCTCTCCGTATCGCTCTTCTACAAGCATTTCCGCGACCCGATAGAGTGGACCTACACCGTCGCCGGCGGCACTGACCTCATCTACTCATACGTCAACGCCAAGGGGGCGGACAACTATGGCGTGGAGGTGGACATACGCAAGAGCCTCGACTTCATCGGCTTGCCCGACTTCAGCCTCAACGTCAACGGCGCCCTCATCAAGAGCCGCGTCAAGTTTGAGCCGGGCAGCAAGGAGCATGACCGCCCGATGCAGGGCCAGTCGCCCTACCTGATCAACGCAGGCCTGTTCTACCGCAACGAGCGGGCTGGCATCAGCGCGTCGCTGATGTACAACCGCATTGGCAAGCGCATCGTCGGCGTAGGCCGCAAGGTGGGATACGAGGGAATGGAGGTCAAGGTGCCCGACTCCTACGAGATGCCGCGCAACACTATCGACATAAACGTCACCAAGACGCTGGGCGACTTCGAGCTGCGCCTCGGAGTGCGTGACCTGCTGGCGCAGACGGCAACATTCCAGCAGTACGAGAACACGCCAGGCGGCGAAATCAAGCAGGTCAACCGCCGCTACAAACCCGGCAGGACGGTCAACCTCAGCGTAACCTATAAATTCACAGCTAAATAAATGATAACCATATCAATAAAACAAATGTACGGAATGAAAGCAAGAACACTCATTTCATCAGTGCTGTCAGCCTCGCTGATCATGGCTGCAGCCGCATGCTCCGACGACACCCCCAACACAGGACAGTACGACTGGGGCAACCAAGGGTCTGTCAAGACCTGCGACCACATCCTGTTCAACGCCGACGGCTCGGAAAACGAGAACGGCAATGTGATAGGCAACGGCGACCAGGAATTTGTGTTCACAGGCACACAGACGCTCAAGAAAGGCGTGTATGAACTGAAAGGCTGGGTCTATGTGGGCGCAGGAGCGACACTGACAATAGAGCCTGGCACCGTGATACGCGGCGACAAGGAGACGCAGGCCACGCTCATAGTGGAACCCGGCGGCAAGCTATATGCCGAGGGCACACAGTCAGAGCCTATCGTCTTCACATCTGAACAGCCCAAGGGACAGCGCAAGCCCGGCGACTGGGGTGGCCTCATCATCTGCGGCAAGGCCCGCAACAACCAGGGCGTCCTCGGACAGCAGATCGAGGGAGGCCCGCGCACCAAGCACGGCGGCACTGACGACACGGACAACTCGGGCGTGCTGCGATACGTCCGCGTAGAGTTTGCCGGATACCCCTTCCAGAAGGACAAGGAAATCAACGGCATCACCTTCGGCTCTGTCGGCAGCGGCACGACCGTTGACCATGTCCAGGTGTCATATTCCAATGACGACTCCTACGAGTGGTTCGGCGGCTCGGTCAACTGCCGCTACCTGGTGGCATACAACGGCTGGGACGACGAGTTTGACACCGACAACGGCTTCTCGGGCAAGGTGCAGTTCTGCCTCTCGATACGCGACCCGCGCATCGCTGACACCTCGCAGTCAAACGGCTTCGAGTCTGACAACTGCGCCGACGGCGCTCTCACAGAGCCCTTCACCACCGCAGTCTTCAGCAACGTGACATTCATCGGCCCGCTCGGACGCGACGCGAATTTCTCCAACGATGCCTCATACATCAACGGCGGCAGCTACAACCCCAACAACGGCTCTGCCCTCGGCAAGTTCCAGGCTGCGATGCAGATACGCCGCTCCTCTCGCCTGAACTGCTTCAACTCCGTGGCCGTAGGCTACCCCATCGGCCTTATCATCGACGGCGAGAAGGGCAGCACCGTGGAGAATGCCAAGAACGGCCAGATCGGCCTCCAGAACGTATGGTTTGCCGGCATGGGCATCACGGGCAGCGACGCCAACAAGGTATATGAGGACGTGCTGTATGACGCTCGCAACAAGGCTGTCATCGACGCCAGCCGCGAGTCCTACTCCTCGACATTCTTCAAGGCGCAGAGCGGCAACCGCGTGATGCAGAATATCGCAGACCTGCTCCTCTCCGACCCGCGCCACATCGGCGTGAACTACCTGCCGACAGCGTCAAGCCCGCTGCTGAACGCCGCCTCGTTCACCAACCCGCTGCTCGCCAGCTGGTTTGAGCAGGTGTCATACATCGGGGCATTCGGCACGTCAGACAACTGGCTGGACGGCTGGACCAACTTCGACCCGCAGAACACCGATTACTAACCTTGCAATAATTACAGCCAGGGCATAACGCCCTCCCGATGCCGGCTCGGACACCCCTCCCTGCCGGCATCACCCGTCTCCACCCCAGGCCTATTCCACGGCTGCGCAGGGACGCTTCAGTAGTTGATTTCACATATAAGTGATTCTGCGAGGACATCACCGATAGGCACGCCTTTCAGTTTGAGGACATTCCACAAGTCCGTGTCATCGTCAAACGTGAACAGGACTTCTCCCTCCTCATGCTCATTCCATGAGATTTTTCTTGCGACCCATTTTCCGTCCCAGTCCGCTTTGGTGCGCACTCTCCAGAATTTGAACGGACTGCCTTCCATGAAAAACTCATAGAAATTGCCGTCAACCGTGTAATAGAACACTATGGAAAACGCATGCTTCCAAAAGTAGTTGAACACCTCCTTGGGATTGTAGGATTCTGCATCGAGACAGTCGCTTTTACTCCAGCCGAGATCCGATTGGCGTATCACTGGTTCGTCTGGAAACCAGTTAGTCAAGATTACTTTGTCTTCTTCCATTTCACAAGCCGGCATCAACTCTCATAAATCAGGAATTTGTCTTTTGCGGCTGTCTCGGCGGCAAACGGAAGCAGCCTGTCCTCCTCGACAAGGTCTACGCTCCTGTGCAGCAAGTCTTCAAGCCCTATCATCATGCCGGAGATAGTCAGCAGCGAAATCCTCGCCGTGCGGTCATACTCCACGAGTATGTCTACATCGCTTTCGGGTGTCTCCTCGCCCCTGGAGCAAGAGCCGAACAGCCAAGCCTTCCTCACCGGCTGTCCAGTAAAGAAATGCTGTATCTTGGGTATCATGTCCCTTACGCTGTCGCTTATCATAACTCGAGGCTTTGATTATCGCAAAGTTACACATTAGTTTCGACATTCCGAAATTCGTTGCTCACAAATCGCCCGGCACGATACCGGCGGCGGATATGGCTGACTGTCAGCAGCGTGGCAGGGGGTTATGCTTTTTTAGCGATTTTTCGGCGCAGCGGCGGTTGATGCCCTCATCAAAAATGAGTAATTTTGCCAAGCAGTGTCTTGCGGCACTGCATTGTTGTATGTTAGGCAGCTGGCATTCCGCCCTGTCTGCTTGCGCCCGGGCCGTCGGCAGCGTGAGAGCGTTGCCAGGTCGCGGCGCGTCCGGCAGAGGGAGCTGACGCTGCACTTTAATATGATACTGATGAAAACCAAACGACTGATATTCCTACTGTTGTCACTCATACTGATGGCCGGGGTCTCGGGGGTGGCGTATGGCTCTGCCGCTCCCAAGAAGTCATCGACCACACAGACCTCAAGCAAGAAGAAGGACAAGGCGCAGAAGAAGTCCTCCAAATCGTCCAAGAAGTCTTCATCCAAGTCCTCGGACTCGGAAAAGGCTTCGCCGAAATCAAAAAAGAAGTCTTCATCCAAGTCGAAGGCATCTAAAAAGGACAAGGACGAGGACAGCAAGGCCACTAAGTCAACCAAGAACAGCCGCAACAAGAAGAACTCCAAGGCCTCGCAGAAGGACAAGGACGACAAGGGCAAGTCTGTCAAGTCAACTCGCGGCGGCAAGAAGGACAAGAAGTCGGCTGCCAAGGAGAGCAGCTCCTCCAAGAAAAAAACTGCCAAGGACAAGTCGAAGAACGACAAGTCCACCAAAGATAAATCGGCCAAGGACAAGTCCACAAAGGGCAATGCCGCCAAGGACACCAAAGCGCAGACTGCCAAGCCGTCAAAGAAGAACTATTCCGTTGACGGAGGCGGCAGCAAGTCCAGCTCGCAGCCCAAGCAGGAAGACAAGCCGGCAAAAAAGGGGGAGACAAAGAAAGCCGAGGCCAAGCCCGCGACAAGCGGCGACGACGCGCTTACGAAGCGTGTCAACGACCGTGTGGTCAACAGCATGTCGAAATCAACAGGCTCAAACCGCCTGAAAGTAAACAGCGTGCGCAGCGACGACCGCCACAAGTCGGTCAGCGTGTCGCTCAACGAGGAGTTCACATACCTGCCGGTGACCAAGGAGATGATAGGCAACATCGAGAAGGAAGTGGGACGTGCGTTGCCCGACTCCATATCGTCATACCGCGTCAACCTGAACGTGGGCAACCGTCCGCTGTCGTACTACATCAACAAGGTGGACCGCATGAGCTCCCCCTCCAAAGAGCCGTTTGTCACCGCAAAGGAACCGTATGCCAAGGCTACAAAAGGCATGGACGGCGACATAGTGGCGATGTGGCACAGCCACGGACGCTATTTCCGCTCGGGCAGCTGGGTGTGGCAGCGTCCGTTCCTATATGAGACAGCAGAGGACATCTACACTATGGGGTATGTGCTGCCCTATATTGTCCCGATGCTCGAGAACGCCGGCGCATACGTCATGCTGCCGCGTGAGCGCGACCCGAACAAGAACGAGGTAATCGTTGACAACGACACCAACCCCGGCGGCATGATATTCTCGCAGCCGTACTACAAGGAGGAGACCGGCCAGACACGCTGGGAGCAGGGGGAGAAGGACGGCTTCATCTATGACCTGCCCGACTTCCGCGACACCGAGAACCCCTTTGAAGGCGGCACTTACCGCCAGACCAAGACCATCAAGAGCGGCAAGCCCTCCAAGGCCGGCTGGTATGCCGACATCCCCGAGGACGGCGAGTATGCCGTATACGTCAGCTACAAGTCGCTGCCCAACTCCACGGAGGACGCGCACTATACGGTCAACTACTCGGGCGGCTCACGCGAGTTCTACGTCAACCAGACCATGGGCGGCGGCACATGGATATACCTCGGCACATTCCCCCTCGAAGCCGGGTACAGCGACACCGAGCCGGTTGTGACCCTCGACAACATTTCGCACAAGGGGAGCGGAAAGCTCGTGACTGCCGACGCGGTCAAGATAGGCGGAGGCATGGGCAACATAGCCCGAAGCCGAAGCCGAAGCGACATATACTACGACCCCTCAACGCCGGTCAACGACCTGGCGCAGAAAAGCGAACAGGCTGCCCCCGCGTCTGACGTGGAGAGCGAGGACGTGGACGGCGAGCAAGCACCCGACGACGAGCCGGCTGCCGCACCTGCCAAGAAAGGGGCTGCGCCGAAGTTCTCAACATCAGGGATGCCCCGGTTTGTGGAGGCGGCCCGATACTGGATGCAGTGGGCGGGAATACCCGAATCGGTATACTCCCCGTTCCACGGCAGGGACGACTACAAGGACGACTATACGGCTCGCGGACACTGGGTGAACTACCTGGCCGGCGGCTCGCGTGTGCTGCCGGGGCGCAACGGCCTGCACATACCCGTTGACATCTCGTTTGCACTGCACACCGATGCCGGGCTGCGCAGCGACAACAGCATCGTCGGCACACTGGGCATCTACTATACCAACAACGGGCAGAAATACGCCGACGGCACCCCGCGCATCAACTCGCGCATGCTCACCGACATCATCATGCGGCAGATAGTGGGCGACATACGCGCCGAGTTCGAGCCTAACTGGACGCGCCGCTCCATGTGGGACAAGTCGTATCTCGAAGCCCGCGTGGCCGAAGTGCCGACCACCCTCATCGAGCTGATGAGCCACCAGAATTTCGGCGATATGCGATACGGCCTCGACCCCAACTTCCAGTTCACTGTCGGACGTGCCATTTACAAGGGCATGCTGCGGTTCATCGCCCAGCGCAAGGGGCGCGACGTGGTGATACAGCCGCTGCCAGTCAACGACTTCGCAATTCGCCGCACCAGCAAGGGACGCTACCGCCTCAGCTGGAAGCCGACCACAGACCCGCTGGAATCGACAGCCACTCCCGACAAATACATCATATTCGAGCGCACTGCCGGCAACCTCGGCTTCCGCAAGATAGCCGAAGTCAAAGGCACAAGCTTCGAGCTGAAGGTGACAGACAACGATGTGCACAGCTTCAAGGTGCTGGCCGCCAACGCCGGCGGCGTGTCGTTCCCCTCGGAGGTGCTGGCACTGCGCGAAAGCCCAGACGGCTCTGCACCGGCTCTGATAGTCAACGGCTTCACCCGTGTGAGCGGCCCTGCCTCGTTCAGCGAAGGCTCGAGCGCCGGCTTCCGCTCGGAAGACGATTTCGGCGTGCCATACATACGCAACATCACATTCTCGGGTCACCAGCGCGATTTCCGCCGCAACAACGGCAACTACACCGGCAGCAGCAATACCAACTACGTGTCGGAAGTGATAGCCGGCAACACGTTTGACTTCGTGGCAGAACACGGCATGAGCCTCGGCGAGGCCGGATACGGATTCGTGTCGGCGAGCCTCCTCTCTGTCGAGAGCGGCGAGGTTGACCTGTCGGCATACCCGGTCGTTGACCTGATACTCGGCAAGCAGAAAACCACTGTGGTGGGCTGCGGCAAGAGCGGCATCAACTACCGCACGTTCACCCCGCAGCTGCAGTCGCGGCTCCGCAGCTACCTCTCCAGCGGCGGACGGCTGCTCGTGAGCGGCGCATACGTGGCAAGCGACCTCTTCGACGACCGCAGCACCGAGGCTGACCACCGCTTCGCCCGCGAAGTCCTCGGCGTGGAACTCGACGCCTCGCGCCGCCACAACGGCCGCCTGGCGATGCGCGGTGCGTCGGGACGCTACTCGTTCTGCAACACCCTCAACGACAAAATGTACATCGTCGAGAAGCCCGATGCCCTGACCGCACTCTCCGGCTCGTCAGTCATCATGCAGTTCGGCGACGACAACAGCGCGGCGGCAGTCGCAGGACGGCGTGACAAGGGACGTATCGTGGTGATGTCCGTGCCTTTCGAGTCTGTCGAGGGCGACGAGAACCGCGACCGGCTGATGAAGACCCTGCTCGAAAACCTCCATTAAACAAGACACTTATATATGAACGACATAATAGCATTTGAGAACGTAGCACAACTGGCCGAAGCCACCGCAGCAATGCCCGCAGACGCATACGCGGCAGTGAGGATAGACCGCCGCGAAATGAGCGTGGACGCAGGCTGCCTGCGCCGCATGGAGGCCGTTGCACGCGACTGCGGCGCGGCTATGGCCTATTCGCATTACCGCGAGGCTGTCGAGGACGGCAAGGTGGTGCTGCACCCGGTCATCAGCTGCCAGCGCGGCTCGCTGCGCGATGACTTCGACTTCGGTTCGCTGGTGATGATAAGCGTCGCCGCCCTGCGCCGCTGCACCGCCCTAACCGGTGACGTTTCGGGGCTGTACGACGGAGGCTGGTATGCCCTGCGCCTGCGGCTGGCAGACATGGGCATCGTCGCCATACCCGAATACCTCTACACAGTCCAGCGCACTGACCACCGCCTCAGCGGCCAGAAGCAGCACGACTACGTAGACCCGAGAAACGCCGACTACCAGAAGCAAATGGAGGACACGCTGACGGAATACCTGCGCGGCAAGGCCCTTATAGATGCCGCCGACATACGCCGCGCCAACGTGGAGCAAGGCGACTTTGCCGTCGAGGCATCGGTGGTCATACCCGTGCGCAACCGCGTGCGCACTGTGGGCGATGCCGTCCGCTCGGCTCTTGAACAGGTAACATCGTTCCCCTACAATGTAATAGTGGTTGACAACGACAGCACCGACGGCACTCGCGAGCTGCTCGAGGCTATCGACGACCCGCGCCTTGTGCTTGTGAAAGTGGATGCCCGACAGATGCTCGGCATCGGCGGATGCTGGAACCGCGCCATTAATGACCAGCAGTGCGGACGCTTCGCCGTACAGCTTGACTCTGACGACGTTTACAGCTCGCCGCATACCCTTCAGGCAGTGGTTGACAAGTTTCGCGCCGACGGCTGCGCCATGGTCATAGGCAGCTACATGATGACCGACTTCAACATGAACCCGATACCCCCGGGCATGATACAGCACCGCGAATGGACTGACGCAAACGGCATGAACAACGCCCTGCGCATCAACGGTCTGGGCGCGCCCAGAGCTTTCTACACCCCCATTGTCCGCCAGATACAGTTCCCCAACGTCAGCTACGGCGAGGACTACGCCGTGGGGCTGCGCATCTGCCGCCAGTACCGCATCGGGCGCATCTACGACAACCTGTACTGCTGCCGCCGCTGGGAGGGCAACTCCGACGCTGCCCTCAGCATCGAGCAGACCAACGCCAACAACACTTACAAGGACTTCATACGCACTGTCGAACTCGAAGCACGCACCGCGCTGTGCCGTGGCAAGAAGTGAGGCACGACGAAACACATACAAGACATGCAGGAAGCAATATCTGATTTCTACGACGCGCAGTTTGCCGCAATGCCGCAAATGAAGGAGAGCTATGACCGCCTCGCGCAGGTGAAGCGGCGGCGCATCACCATGGGCGATGTCGATGTCTTCGTGCAGTGCAACCCGGCTCGCGCCCGCTCTACCACAGCTGCCGTCAGCCCCGGGGAGGTGGCTAATCGCCCCTGCTTCCTCTGCCGCAAGAACCGCCCCGAAAGGCAGCTCTCTGGCGAGGCCATTCAGGACTACGAGATACTCATCAACCCCTACCCCATCCTCCCGGTACACTTCACAATAGCCTCATGCGAACACCGTCCCCAAGACGGAGCGCCGCTTGAAATGGTCGATTTGCTCAACATGATGCCCTCGCTGTGCGCCTTCTACAACGGCGCGGCGGCAGGAGCGTCTGCACCTGACCACCTCCATTTTCAGGCCGTATTGCGCAGCGAGCTGCCCCTGCTGCGTGCCGTAGAGGAGCGTCATGCCCTCGGTGATGCCGCAGCACGCTCTTCCGACAGCCTCGGCGACTTCCCCATGCGGTTCGTCAGCCTCGTCATAAAGCCCGATTTCAACGGCATGCAGATGCTTGCAGTGCTGCCACGGCTGGGCGGCATCTCCGACGACCCAGCGACAAAGCGCGGACTGGTCAACGTGCTGATGTGGAAGGACGACAGCGGACTGCTGCGGGCATTGCTGTTCCCGCGCCGCCGCCACCGCCCCGACTGCTATTTCGCAGAGGGCGAGGCGAAAATGCTCGTCAGCCCCGGAGCGCTCGACATGGCCGGCATCATCGTCACACCCCGCGAGGAAGACTTTGAACGCATATCTGCCGACGACATACGCCTCATCTACGGGCAAGTGGGCATATCGGCAGCCGACATGGAGCAGTACTGCCGTCAGGCTGACATCGCGACATTCTTCAAATGACCGCAGACATGGGCGAAAGGGCGATACCGCAAGTGCGCGTAGGCGTGGTGACAGCAGGGCATCCGCGCATCTCCCTGCAAGGGAACTACGACATACGCCGCGAGGGGGCAACTGCCGTATACACACCTCTTGACACTGACAGCCGCATACTCGCCGCAGATGTCGAAATAGGCATCGACTTCCACTGGCAGCAGCGCATGCAGATGTCACTCCCCGGCGAAGTGCGCCTCACGACCCATGACGACGGCACTGCCGACCTGCTCAACATCCTCGACGTGGAAACATACCTCACTGGGGTCATTTCCAGCGAGATGAGCGCAGACGCGCCGGCAGAGTTCCTAAAGGCTCACGCCATTATTTCACGCAGCTGGCTCATGGGCAAGCTGCTCCGCCTGCACCACCATTCGCCCGAAGGCAAGGTACACACCCCGACGGAGATAATAAGCTGGATGGACACCGGCGACCACCACGGCTTTGACGTGTGCGCCGACGACCATTGCCAACGCTACCAGGGACTTGCGTCAGTCAACGACACCGTGCACCGTGCAGTGGCAGACACACGCGGCATCGTGCTTGCCGACAGCGCAGGTGAAATCATCGACGCACGCTTCTCCAAATGCTGCGGCGGACGCACTGAACGCTTCTCGACCTGCTGGCAGGACACCGACTATGACTACCTGACAGCCGTGGACGACCCTTACTGCGACCCGCACCGCCTATCGCCCGACAGGCTCGCCGGCATACTCGCGACAGTCCTCGTGGGCTACGACCGCAGCACAACAGACTTTCACGACTGGCACGCCATAGTCACAGCCGCCGACATCGAGCGGCGCATGAGCAAGCGGTACGGCATCAGCACCGGACGCATACGCTCGATAAGCGCAGACAGCCGTGGAGCGTCTGGACGCATCCGCAGGCTGCGCATCGAGGCTGAACACGGCACGTTCCATGTCGGCAAGGAGCTGGAAATAAGGCGGCTGCTAAGCGACACCTGCCTATACTCCTCATGGTTTGACATCCGCCCCGCCGGCGACGGCGTGTTCCTCCTCGACGGACACGGCTGGGGACACGGCGTAGGCCTATGCCAGATAGGAGCGGCTGTCATGGCGTGCGAAGGACACGGCTGCCACGACATTCTCTCACATTACTACCCCAACACCTCACTGAAAAAACTTTACTGATGAAACGGCATACCACCCTCATAGCCATGCTGTTGCTGACTGTGATTGCAGCCACAGCGCAAGTCAAGACCGGCATAGACGTGCTTTGCGACAACGGCTTCGCCCCCCTGCAGGGCAAGCGCGTAGGACTTGTCACAAACCCCACAGGCGTTAACCGCGACCTCGTCTCAACCGTTGACCTGCTGGCCAATGCCCCGGGGGTCACCCTCGCAGCACTATACGCACCCGAACACGGAGTGCGCGGCAACGTCACCGCAGGCGCAAAAGTCGCCACATACACCGACACGCAGACAGGCGTGAAGGTATGGTCCATTTACGGCACAACCACCAAGCCCACAGCAGCAATGCTCGCCGGCATCGACGTGATGGTCTACGACATACAGGACATCGGCTCGCGCAGCTACACCTTCATCTCCACCATGGGGAAATGCATGGAAGCGTGCGCTGAAAACGGCATACCCTTCATCGTCCTCGACCGCCCAAACCCCCTCGGCGGCGAAAAGGTGGAAGGCTGCCTGGTTGACAGCGACTGCGTCAGCTTCGTCAGCCAATACCCCGTGCCATACGTCTACGGCCTCACCTGCGGCGAGCTGGCACGGTATCTCAACGGCGAGGGACTCCTGCGGCGCGGCGTGCGCTGCGACCTCACCGTCATACCGATGCAAGGCTGGCGGCGAGACATGCTCTGGCAAGACACAGGTCTGGAATGGGTCATGACCTCACCCCACGTGCCGCAACCCATCTCCGCGCTCTTCTACCCAGCCTCAGGCATCCTCGGCGAACTCGACTACATGAACATCGGCGTAGGCTACAACCTCCCCTTCCAGCTCTTCTGCGCATCATGGGCAGACGCAGCCAAACTCGCCGACACGCTCAACTCCATGGACATCAAAGGCTTCCGCTTCCGCCCCATACACATACGCCCCTACTACGGCCTCGGCTCGGGGCGCGACCTGCAAGGCGTGCAGCCTTACATCACCGACTACGACGCTTGCGAACTGACGCTGCTGCAATTCCACGTCATGGAAGCAGTCGCACGCCTCTGGCCTGCCCACAAGCCCTTCGCCTCGGCAACAGCGGCAAGGCTCGCCATGTTTGACAAGGTCTGCGGCAGCAAAACCGTGCGGCGGCAATTCGTGGACGGCGGCTACCGCGTCAGCGCGATACGCGGCCTCTGGATGAGCGGCACGCAAGCCTTCCGCGACCGCTCCCGCCCCTACCTCCTCTACTGATTTCCCTGCATTATATAAAATCACACCCCATACAACTCACTGACACTCACAACTATACAAACAATCACCAACTTTTGCGCTAAAAAAACAGCACCAAACCGCTTGCATACCCCGCGAATTGTTTTTACCTTTGCGCTACGATATCACAACAACCGTGTTTGCGCAACACATCGAGATTATTATTTCAGTTATTCACAATTCAACCGACATCACAAATGAAAGCAATGTATGTTGATGTAGACTGTGCGGAAGACTTGGAGAGCTGCTCCAACGCCGTACTTCGGATTGCAAAAGAAATAGTTCTGTCGAAGCTCTATCCAAAAGCTCCGACCATCACAATCGGCAAGAATGTCACCCTCATCTTTGACGGCGGCTTCATTTCAGGCGACTTCAAACTTGTCGGCAACAAGACCACAATCCAAGCCCCTATTGCCCAAATCTTCGACGGCGTGACTGTCGAAGGCGACTGGATTTGCGACCGCGCATATCCCCAATGGTTTGACGGCGAAGCCGGCAAACAACAGTGGATCACTGACATCAAAGACTCTGACGGCCAGCTGACAGACCCGCATGATTGCTCACCCGCAATCAACAAAGCAATCAAGATGAAAAAGATTGGCGAGGTATTCCTCCCTATGGGACATTACTATGTCGCAAGAAGAATAGAGATGACCCACGGAATACGCCTCATCGGCGAAGGCTGCGGCAGAAAAACCAACAACGAAACGTATGGAAACCGAGATGACTGGGGCTATGCCACACGAATCGTCCCATACGTCAACAGCGCAGGGGCAGACGGTTTCCCTGACGGCGCAGTTCTCGAACTGAACATCAATCGCACTTTGGTGCAAAAGCCCTCAACGCTGAATGTTGCTGCGGAAAGTTTGACTAACGAGGACGATACTTGGTCAATGAGATTTCCAGACCCGACATCAACCATCCAAAATGTCGTCTTCAGCAATGACTACAACCGCACAATAAACGGTGTCGATGCTCGCCTGACATTGTCAAGCAAAGTCTGCTGCCTTGTCGCCGGCGGATTCCTGTTCGAGAATGTCTACTGGAACAATTTCCGCCGCGCCATAAAGGTAACACACGACTATGCCGACATCAAGACTATACGCCACTGCGTGTTCTCAAGCGACCTCGACTACCTCACCAGCAACCTGCCCGCGTCTCTTGAAGACAAGCAATACATGATTGACCTCGGCTATTCGGGCGATGCCCTTGTGTTCGAGAACTGCGCTGTGCACACTGTCCCCAAGAAGGAGGGACATTCAGACGGAGCGTTGCGCCTCAACTCTTGCAAGGGAGGTTCTATCTCGAGCAACATCCTCAACCGCGATGTCCTGCTCAGCGGAATTACCAATGTGGTGTTCGCTGGCAACCACATGGAAGTCGGTGCGCAGCTGCGCATTGAAAACAGCGACCTTGCTGTCAACAACAACCATTTCGAGCGCGGTCGCCGCCCATCAGTAGTCTTTGACATTTCTGATGAGACCCACGGCGAGAACGTCGCGACTCCCTGGAACGGACACTTCTCAGTCATAAACATGACTGGCAACACCTTCATCGAATGGTTCAAAAAGGCTGCTGAAGACGACGTGTTCGGACGACCCGGCATAAAGGATGTCTGTGACTACGACTTGGCACTGTGCAGCCAGGGTGAAGCTCCGTACGAGATACACCTCGCTCGAAACTACCGCTATGTATACCTGACCGATGTAGCAAGCCCTGATCTGTCAAATCATCCGACAGGCATCACCGTCGGGAAATACGTGACCCCGACAGGAACAATAGTACCGGTTGACGAGTTCAACAAGTACAGCCACATCCTGTCTACCGAATCGACCATCCGCTCCAACCTCGGCATTGCCAAATCCGAGGCATACTCATCGATTCCGCAGTTGTCGGCTTATGTATTCTCCAACGAGAGAATGATAAATCTGGACGACACCCCCAATGGTGTCCCTGCACTGATAAGCGGGTGGAAATTCTCCTACTATGGGGAAGTCATTCTCGACCCGGTGCGAGACATACGCGGACCGAAGTTCAACTTCTCGTACGGCGAATACGACAAGCGATACGGCAACATCATCTCTATCAAGCGTGTAACCGGAGACAAACCGTGTATATTGCGCATAACCAGAGTGCTCCACACTGGCACCAAGCACTACGTTGACGTGCCAGTGTGCGGCGGACGACTACTCTACGATAACCACTACTGCGTCAACGGCTACAAATGGCTGGACAAACCAGCCGCGCTGGATGCAGACCCTCACCCGACAACTGCTGTCGAGTTCAAAGACCGTAACGTGGTCTGTGCAAAAGTCTCTCTCCCCTCCTCAAACGAGGGCTGGGTCAAGGGAGACGTCATAATCAACAACGGCGAAACATCAACTGCCGCGATGTGGTACTTCGACGGCAATAAATGGATCGCAAGATAACACGATAATCCAACCATGAGAAGAGTATCTGCGCCGCAGCGCAGATACTCCCTACACTTTTCTTCACTCAATAAACAAAGGAATTATGAAACATTTAATGAGACAATGGACGGCAAGGCTTACCCTCGCGATGCTTGTATTGGCATCAGCATTGGCTACCCATGCAGGAGAATACTACCTGCGGGAAAAGTTCACTTACTTGTCCGGTTCAAACGCCATGATGACAGGGTTTGAAAAATCCAGCGATGGCATTGACTGCGATCAGGACGGCAAAATACTCGACACATACACCATGTCAAAAACGTGGTGGTATCAAGACCCGAATGTCGATCCTCGCAAAGGGGGAATGACGGAGTGCTCTGTGATTGAGATTGCAGAAAATGCACTTAGAGGGCAGGACCAAGTCAAGGCAATAAACCTGGCAGACTACCTGCAGACGATGCCTGACGGCGTGTTCAAGGACTGCAAAAGCCTGACGAGCGTGAATATAAACAGCGGCAACAAGTTCTTCAAGTCAGACGGCAACTGCCTGTATCGCGTCTCTGCAGTCGCAAAAGAACTGATATGGGTAAGCAGCGCAGTGACCGACTTCGTCATTCCAGCCGACGTAACTTCTGTAACTCCGTACACATTCCTCAACTGCAAGTCACTGTCAAATCTTTCAATTGACCCGCAAAACCTGTCCCTGAAAATGGACGGAGACTTCATAGTAAGCTACGACGGATCAAAAGTATACGCTTGTCTGCATCACGGCAGCGAAGTGGTGCTGCCCGAAGGGGTCAAGAGCATACCTGACGGCTTTATGGCGGAAAATATATTCTCCGACGTGACCAAGGTCGTACTGCCTGAAAGTCTGGAGAAAATCGGCTCGTATGCGTTCAAAGGGTGTACTTCACTCAAGGAGATTGAGCTGCCGGCTTCAGTGAAGACACTGGACTCACACGCTTTCAGCAGGTCAATGCTGGAAAAGATTGTATTCCGGGGCAGCTCTGCCGTGACATTCAGGGACAATGCCTTTGCAGACATGACCCAGCTTACGGAAATCGTCATGCCCCAGTCTGTGGACGTTCTTGGCAACCAGCTGTTCCGGGGCAGCTATCTGCTTCAGCACATCGTCCTGCCGCAAACGGTACGCAGGATGGGCGACGAGATGTTCAAGGACTGCATCGGGCTGCTGTCAGCAGAACTGCCGCATACAGTGTCATCAGGAGCAATCGGGAAACGCATGTTCGCCGATTGTTCAAAGCTTCAGACGGTCACAATGCCGACAAACATCTCCGAAATCCCCGAAGAGACATTCTTCAGATGCTCTGCACTCACGACTTTCACCGTGCCGCAAAACATCACCAGCATCAGCGATGGCGCATTCCGCAGTTCCGGCATCGAAAATGTAACAATGCACGATGCCGTAACAACCTTCGGCACAGGCGTATTCGAGTATACACCCAACCTGAAGACAATCACCCTGTCAAACGGCATGACACAGATACCAGCACGCACGTTCCGTGGCAGCGGCATACGCGAAATACAGCTGCCGCAAAGCATCACAGAGGTCTGCGACTCGGCATTCATGGACTGCCAAAGCATCAGCAATGTTTCGTTGCAGGAGGGTGTCAGAACCTTGGGTGAAGCCGTTTTCAAGAACTCTCATCTCCAAACAATACACCTCCCGGCAACCATGCGCGAAATAGGCAAATCCGCATTTGAAAGTGCCTCGCTGCTGCAAGAAATAACAGGCTGCGAGGGGCTTGAGAGAATCGGGGAAAAAGCGTTCTACGGCTGCACCTTCACCACATTCCCGTTCTGCGGCAACCTCAAGGAGATTGCTGAATACGGCTTCGCGCAATGCCGAAAACTGACAGAAGCCAACCTACCCGAAAATTGTAAGTTAGGAATATACTCATTTCAGCAAACATCAGCACTGAAGAAATTCCGCATACCTTGGGTCAACGAGAAAGTTCCAGCTGGACTGCTCGAGAAGTCCGGCATCGAGACTGTCATAATCAGCCAGAATTGCAAATACATTGCCGACTCCGCATTTGACACGTCAACATTGCGCACCGTGTACTGCAATGCAATTGTGCCGGATACCGGTTATCCTTTCCACAAAGACACCTACAATTTCGGAACGTTGCGAGTACCCGTCGGCAGCAAAGACAAGTTTGTCCAAGATTACCAATGGGGCAAATTCCTTGAAATCGTCGAGGACGCATCCGGGGTTGAGGATGTGAGCGGCGACGAGGTGGGAGTGCAGATTTCCGTGGCAGGCGGCGAGCTGACAGTCAGCGGCTGCGCCAGCGTCGAGGTCTACGCAGCCAACGGCCTCCGCGTATACGCCGGCACGCCAGGCAGCATCGGCAGCCTCCCCGCAGGCCTCTACATCGTCCGCGCAGGCGGCCGCACCGCCAAGGTCCGCCTCTGAACGAGCGGCGGCTGTCAATAATTTTTCGCGGTTTTGCGGCGGATTATTTTGCGGTACGAACCTTTATGCGTAACTTTGCGTTGACAATAAAAGCAAGAGAGCTGAAAGAACACCACATCAAATGATTGGGAAACTCATCAATTATACGTGAAATACCGAGACAAGCCGTCTCATCAATGGCGGGCCCCACGCCGGCACTCGTGCAGGTGTTGCCCTTGCGGCACAGGCGGATTACAAAGAGGAGAAGGCACTCAAATCCTGTCATACGGAGTTTCATCACATATCCTTTGGTGTGGCTACCATAGGCCGATGGTCGTAGCAATGCGGTCATCGGCTCTTTTTTGCCCACTTGCCCTCGCCACAGGGTCATTCCCTCGTGGCGGCTGCACAAAATTGCCATATACCTATAACCGAATTTATGATGAAAGACGTAAGAAACACCCTGCTCGAGCGCGTGAGCATACGCCGATACGAGCGCGAGGCGATAAGCGATGAAACTATGCGGTTCATCTATGATGCCATACGCAACACACCGACAAGCTACAACGGACAGCAGTTCTCGGTCATCGACATCGATGACCAGCAGCTCAAGGAGCAGCTGTACGGCATCACAAACCAGAAGCAGCTCAAGACCTGCAACCGTCTGCTGATATTCCTCGCCGACTTCAACAAGATAGAACGCCTCGCCACAGCCCACGGCCTCGACATTCCCCCGATCCGCAACACCATGGACGGCGTGATGCTGGGCGTGATAGACGCTGCCCTCGCCATGATGAGCGCAGTTGTCGCCGCCGAGGCGTGCGGGCTGGGCTGCAACTGCGTGGGCTACCTGCGCACAGCCGACCCCAAGAAGGTTGCCGAGATGCTCGGCCTCCCCAAGGGGGTATTCGTAGTCTGCGGCCTCGCTCTGGGCATCCCTCGCGAGCATCCCGACCTGAAGCCTAAACAGCCGGCTTCGCTCACAGTGTTCCGCAACAGATACCGCACCGACGGCGACGCTATGCTCGAGGAGCTCGAGAAATACGATGCCGAGATATGCCACTACAACCGCACCCGCTCGGGCGGCCCGTCAGACAATGACTGGGTGGCACACATCCTCGACTATTACCGACATGCGTGCGACTACCGCATCTTGCAGTATCTCGCCGAACAGGGCTTCGACATAAAGAGATAACAACCTCTGGAACAATCGATTAACAGTATTGACAGGCATGCTTAAACCAAGGTGTGCCTGTCATTTTCATGTGACGCAAGCGCAGCGCACACGGCTGGTGTCCGCAATTTATTTTGCCGGTTGCGCATTTTATTGCTATTTTTGCGAGTACTAATCAAATCAACCCGTTCTACTATGACAAAACTGTTTACGACACTGGCGATTGCAGCCGCTGCGGCAGCGGCAATGCCCACATACGGAGCTGACATCACTCCGCGTGTCAAAGATGCCGGCAGCGAAATGCCAGCACGTGCAAAGAGTGGCATTACCTCACCTGCGCCCGCCGCTCACGAGGCTGCGGCCGGCGTTGAGCTGATGGGCTGCGCCTTCGGCTCTTCAGCCGGACACAAGTCCGGACTGTACAAGTTCTCCACCACCGCGCCCGAGGTGATGACGTTGCTCAATGAAGACCCGCAGGCCACCGGCGGCGGCACATACGGCAAAGGCAAGTACTATTGCCAGTGGTACCTGTCTATCATGGGCTCTGACGTTTGGACAAACTTCGTATACGACACCAACACTTGGGAGTGGAAAGGCGAAATCGGCTCTCGCGAGACATGGGCTTACGACCTGGCATACGACGATGCGACTGACCGCATATACGGCTGCTTCCACGACCCCGACGAGCAGTACGAGGGCGCACGCCTCGTGTTCGGCTGGATAGAGGCTGACAAATACGCAACCCCCTCACCCTCCATTCACCCGGTATGCGACGTGTTCGAAGCATACGACGGCCTCGCCTTCGACGGCACAGGACAGCTCTTCGCGCTCACACGCGAGGGCAAGCTCTACCGCCTCGACAAAGAGACCGGCGCGACTACGCTCGTGGGCATGACTGGGCTGGTAGGCTACTACAACACTTCCGCCACCATAGACAAGTCCACAGGCACAATGTACTATTTCCTCTGCCTGAAGGACGGCCCGACATCCCTCTACGCTATCAATACAACGACCGCCGAAGCCACACACATCTACGACCTCGCCGGAGGTGAGGAAGTGCAGGGTCTCGCGATATTCGAGCCTATGGCAGACGCTGACGCTCCCGCAGCAGCCAAGAACCTCACACTCGACTTTGAGGGCGGCTCGCTCACCGGCAACGTCTCCTTCACCACGCCTACCAAGACCTACGGCGGCGCTGACGGCGGCGGCATGATCAACTACAGTGTCGCTTACCGCCTCTATGACGAGGAGGACAGCGAATACTTCACGCTCGCAAACGGCATCACAACATACGGCCAGGACATTACCGTTCCCGTCACCCTGCCCGACAACTACCAGTATGTCATCGCCGTGACCCTCAACAACTCCGCCGGAGACAGCCCGACAGCCGTTGCTGACCGCTTCATCGGCTACGACACCCCCCTCTCCCCCCGCGAATGTACGCTCACTGCCGAAGGCACGCAGATGACCGTAACCTGGACAGCCGTCGATAAGACGATGCACAACGGATACCTCGACACTGACGCGCTCACATACTACGTGACACGCATCGAAGGCGATGTGGAAACTGTTGTGGCAGAGGCTACGAAAGCCACCTCGCTGACCGAGACCATACCAATGCCCGAGCAGCACACCTCAATCAGATACTCCGTCCGCGCCGACAACCACGGCATGGTGTCTGCAGCCGAAACATCAAACGCCGTTTCGCTCGGCACATACGCCGCCCCATACGTCTGCGACTTCGAGACAGCCGACCAGTTCGGCGAGTTCACCGTACTCTGCAAGGAGTCCGACCCCAGCAACTTCTACCACTGGGAATACCACGCCGGCTACCAGGCGGCACACGTCGGCAACGGCAAGTATGCCGACGACGACTGGCTGATAACACCCGCCATACGCCTCGAGGGAGGCAAGAAATACACCGTCAAGCTGACTGTGGCAAACAACAACGCCAACAGCATGGCACGCTTCACCCTCAACGCCGGCAACGAGCCCACACGCGCCGGAATGGCACAGCACGAGCTGCTCGCCCTGACTGAGTTCACCTGCAAGCGTCCGCAGACCACCGAATACCAGGCAAACTTCACCCCGGCTGCAGACGGCCTATACTATGTCGGCATACACTCGCTGGCGCTCGCCTCATCATGGGACGACTTCATTGTATACCACATCGAACTGAAGGACAGCGACAACTCCGGCATCGCCGATGTCACCGCTACGGAAGCCGCTGCCGAATACTACACCATCGACGGCCGCCGCGTCAGCGCAGACGCAGCACACGGCCTGGTGATAGTCAAGAGAGGCACACAGGTGCGCAAGGTCATCATCAAGTAACAGCCTGACGCACACCACCCATACGCAGGGGACGCATCCGCACGGTGCGCCCCCGCTTTTATTTTTGCCGAGTCAAGATCAAGACTCAAATAGGCTTTAGTATTGCGAGTATTGGATTTTTTCACTAAATTTGCACATCAAACAACAGCTGACAAGCTCTGCTTGAAAGCCATTCGGTTTCGACTCATTTTTGCATAGCCAAACTGACATTGCAACTGACACTTTCATAAACATCAAAACAACATGAAGACAAAACGACTATTCTTCGCTTTATGCCTAATCCTTTCAGCTGCTTTATCCGCATCCGCTGAAGGCAACCCATTCCTGAGCTTGTACAGAAAGCATTTCAGCCAGAAAGGGGATTCCATTTCGAGCATTAAATCATTTGTTGGGGACACGATAATATTCAATACCCAATCCGACTATGACCTGACAAACGTGTACCTGCAAATCCCAGACACCGTTTGGCTCAAAGAAAAACGCCCGAAAAAACCGAAAGAGAACAAGCACTACCTGCTTTGCCATAATTACAAGGGCATACAGCAGAAAGACAAATCCTTTGTGACACCCTCATCAGAAGTCAACAGCAAGCCATTCGTGCTGTTGTCAGTAGAAGAAATATTTGGAGGCAAGTTCCGGATTACCAATGTGGGATACAAACTGTCGCTGCTTGACCCTCAAACAAATCGGGTTATATACATACATCTGGACAAAGACCTCCTGTCAACTTGGAAATTCTATTCACACAATGTCAATCAACAGATCAACAGTTGGAAAGGCAAGATATTTTATCGCAGATCAGTTGGCAGCAAAGAAATCGACGTATTAAAATTCTCCGATGGGATAATGTATTCAACAATCGAGCCCTCAACTAACAACGTAGTATTAAGTCCATACGCACAATTCAACCTGACCGACAATAAAACCGGGGAGCGTATTTCGCTGACATACAGCGGCAACAGCTATTTAGGCGACCGTCTTGAAAAAATGAGATTTCTCACTCAAAAAGAGTATGACGATGACTTGGAAAAGAAACGAGTATATACCATTGACTACGAGATGCCCAAAGATTCAACTTTCCGGAAGCATCTGTCAGGGTTGCCTTTTATTGCAATCATTGGATATGGCACTAAAGAAAATATCAAGATTTCCCAAACAATAAAACCAGCGGCTGATCCTCTGTCAGACGGCATAATAGTACCGGTTCTATCATATCTATTTATTGCTGACAAGATTAGTGTAAGAGGGACTGACTACTACAGAGCAGCACGCGACGGAAAAGCATTTTTCATCAAATGCAGCGATGTCGCATTTGTAGATGATGATGAAAATAATAAAGTTGACAGCCTAATGAACCAGCCGCAACATGTAAAAGACGCATTTCTCGATTATGCCAAAGCCTATAGTCTGTACTACTATGCAGATAAAGCTGAAAAGGATGCTAAAGAAAGGCACAACAAACTCCAAACTATCACCCAAAGAGGGCTTATTGTCTTTGATGCCCACCCATACGATATGGGCCAATATTTAAACAGCACCGGCATGACATTCAAAATCGCCAATACATCAAACAAGACTATCAAATACATCACTTTCAATGCGGTGGGATACAATCCAGTGGACGACCCGATTCCCAACTATGGGAAATACACCGTTACTGGCCGTGGCATCGGGCCAATAGAGCCATACACAACAGTATCATACGATTTTGACTTCACTTGGTTCACAGACCTTGTAGAATACCTGAAAGTCAAATCTATAAAAGTAGAATACACAAACGGTACAACACGAACTTTCACGGGAAAAGCAGTAGAAACTGTGTCAGAAGAGTATTTTGACAGCCTTACTATCGAACCCAAAAGCGTAGTCTCAGGCTTGCTCCCAAAATTTGAATGACCAACTTTCTCATAAAAAACCAATATCACGATGTAATAAGTTGACAATATGGCCATAGCAATACGTTCAATACCAACTCTATACGGAGATGATGCCGAGCGTTTCCAGCAACAGGCAGAAAAAGCCGAAAACAACACGAAGCGCACAGACATAACTCGAAATATCCAAATTGTGAAGGACTTCCTCCGCAAGCAGAATCTGTAACGCATCATGAGTTTGGAAGAATTTCTTTCGGAATGCACCTTTGAACGAGTTACTCCTGAAATGCTCAAGCAGTGCAATCCGTTCTCTTGCGGTCATGAAGATCTCGATGACTTTTTCCGAAACGATTACAAGCTCTATGCCGACAAACTACTTGGCAAGACATACGCCTTCAGAAGAATCGACAGTCCACAGGAAATTGTGGCAGCCTTTACTCTCTCAAACGACTCTATCCGTATAAGACAACTCAGACCTGAAGACAAAGAACAAATAGAATACATCACTGAAAATGGCGAGAAAAACCTACGCCGTTTTCCTGGGGTACTAATTGGTCGTCTCGGCACAAATCTGAATTATTCAGGCAAAGGATCTGGCACTGCCGTAATGGATTTCATCAAGGCTTGGTTTCGCAGTGACGAGAACAAGACTGGCTGCAGGTTCATCATCGTTGATGCACAAAACAATCCGGCTACATTGCATTATTACGAGAAAAACGGCTTCCGATATTTATACTCCGAAGAGGTCAATGAGACTAAATCCATGGGATTGAACATCAAACGTCCTGAGACATTGCCGCTTAGCACCAGACTGATGTATTTTGGCCTTATCGATTTGGATTGAACTTAACCAATACAGCGAATGACACACATTCGCCTGTGCAAAAAGACTGATGACTGCGCAGCCAAGTAGGGACACGGCGTGCCGTGTCCGCATCTAAGTCAATACAATTCAACAACATACACACTTGCCATCCTTCGGACACGGCACGCCGTGTCCCTACTTTGACCGCCCATAAACAGTCAGTGCATCATGACGCACTCCCGAAAACTGCGGATGAGGCAAGACGAGTGTTAAAATTTTGCCAAATCAGAAATATTGTCGTAACTTTGCCGTGCAGGTTTCCCTCGAGAAGCCAGAAACTTGGGACGAGGGTGGGGCTGCAGA
>CAKUKR010000009.1 GCA_934663645.1 uncultured Muribaculaceae bacterium
ATGGGACAAATTCCATATATGTCCTTCCTGCACCAGCGGTTCGTATGCGTATCCGCTGACAGACGACAGCACCGCCATCGTCAGCATAACCATTAATCTTATTGCTTTCATATTTGTCGCTGTTTTGCGTATCAATTTCTTTTCGTCAGAGCAAACATATATAGTGTCTGCTCTGACGAAAATTTGTCTGGATTTTATTTGTATTGGATGTCGAGCGTCCCTCCCGGTTCTACGGTAAAGCCGCTTCCCATTTGGATGCTCTTTGCTGTTACTTTCAGCTTGCCGCCGGCCTTAGCGCAGCCGTCATTGCCAAGCACCAGCCGGTTCAGCGAATCGACGCGAACTTGCGCTGATGCTGCGAGCGACACTGCCGCAAGCAGCAAGAATGGTAGTAGTCTTTTCATATTAGAGTTGTTTAGAATTATTGTTGCCGCAAAGTTATTGATTAAAATCAAAGCACACAAATAAAATTGAGGTAAAAATTAAGCCGCAGCATCATTTCATTGCAAATGCTGCCTCGCATTGTTTTGCATCTTTTGCACTGAAGTGCAAGCCAAATACCCATGCAATAGGCAGAAATAGTGTATCCTCGACTGCAATTTGCTCGCATGATTGCACACCGACGATTGATATCATTCATGCAGCATTTGCAAATCGCAAGGATAGTGAGTTGTGTGTGTTGACGACAAGGCGGTTATAGCCATTATGGCTGCTATTACTGTCGGATAATGCAATAGGAACGGAGTACGGCTTTCAAATAAGACTCTACACTCGGTTCTGTCGCGGATAACAATTTGATTTTCGGGAATATTTTATTAAATTTGCAGCATCAGACTCGCCTCGCATACATGAAGCGTCTCCGAAACATCCGAATTTCAACCATATCATTATATGCAAATGCAGAAAAAGTTACTCACCCTGATTTTGCCGGGACTGCTGACTGTCCCGGCGGCATTGGCGCAGATGCCGGTGCAGCGGGTTGCCAAGACCCTCCCCGTGGAGAACAGCCTCCGCGAGAAAATCACGCCTCCGCAGAAACTCCGCATACTCGAACAGTCCAACGGCTCGCTGACGGCGGACTTCTCCAGCCGCGACGCTGCCAACGAGACGGTGTTCTGGAGCGAAAATTTCGACAACGGCATGGACGGCTGGACCGAGACCAAGGGGGAAACGCAGGAGGTGACGTGGACGCTGAAGCAGAACACCGCACTCCCGTTCTCCGCCATTGACCCCGAGGACAAGCAGTCGCTGTTTGTGGACGGCCCGTACCAGATTTTCAAGCGCGAAATCTCCTCGCTCACTTCGCCGCAGATCAGCATCCCCGACAACGCGATGCTGCGCCTGTGGATGTGTTTTTCGCTCAACTTCAATGACGAGTGCGCACTCGAAATAAGCATCTCGACTGACGGGTTCGAGACTTCGGAACGCCTCTACACCACCCTCGACGAGACGGGCGAAAAGCCAAGCCAGTGGCGCGCCATAGCCGCCTCGCTCGAGCAGTATGCCGGGCAGACGGCGCAGATACGCTTCACATACACCTACGGTAAGAAAATCAATTTCCAGACTGGCGGCTACATGGGCTCGTTCTACATCGACGGCATCACCGTCAGCGGCTCGCAGCCTGTTACGGAAATCAACGTCATGACCGGCGAGGAGATTGAGTTTGTAGACCTGAGCAAGGGCGACCCCGTGGAGTGGCTGTGGACGATGCCGGGCGCAGTCCCCGAGACAAGCACGGAGAAGACCCCGACGGTATACTACACACGCGACGGCAAGTATGACGTGACCCTGCGCGTGAAGGACGCTGCCGGCAACGAGGCTGAAGTCACCAAGCCCGGGCTGGTTAACGTGACCGGCACAGAGCCGGTGGCTCGCATCACGCCCCCGGCGACATTCCGATATGCCTCAACGCGCCGCCACATGGTCGCCCCGATGGCCAAGGTGACTTTCACAGACGGCTCTGACGGCTTCCCGACAAAATGGGACTGGGACATCACCGGCGTATGCGAGGACAACAACGACCACCTGACTGCCGACACCGAGAGCGTGGGCGTGAACTACTGGTGGCAGCACGACTGGGACGCGACGCTGACCGTTTCCAACCAGCACGGCACATCGACGGCGACTGCCCCGATGAGCGCGGAATACTACGGCCCTGTCTGCAACTTTCTGCCCGGCGACAACCTGACCACCTTCTCGCTCGACGGACGAGGCACGTTCCCAGGCTCTAACTCTATGGGCATCACGGCATACGCTGAGAAGTTCTCCAAGCCGTCTGTGCCTGTGGTGATTGCCGGCGCGACTGTGTATTTCACCAAGAACACCACGGTTGAACTTATTGACCAGATAGCAGACATCGGCGTACACCTCTACACCTGCGAGAACGGCAAGCCTGGCAAGAAAATCGACTCCTGCTGGTGGCGTGCTTTCGAGCTGGAAATTTCCGCAGACCCGACAACAGTGGCAGGAACGGACTTCGAGTTCAGCTCGCACCCAGTGATGAACGACGAGTTCTTCATCGTCGTTGACGGCATCCCCGACATCACCTACGAAGCCGACGTGGCATTCGCCATGGCATCGTTCCGAGGCTCTGACGGCACGGCATGGATGCTCAAGAACGACGAATGGATTGAGGTGAGCAGCTACTTCCCCGCCGGCGCAAACCACACCTCATACGCCATCTTCCCCTACATCACCCACTCCGTGATGTCGCCCGTGCCACTGACCACCCCCTCGACCATCGAGGTGAGCGGCAGCAAGGGCACTGCGGAATACCAGTTCTTCTCGCTCATGGGCTACGAAACGCCGGTATGCGACAGCGACTGGTGCCGCGTCATCAGCGAGCCTAACGGACTGACGCTCGACACGCTCGTGATAGAATATGACGAGAACCCCTCGGAGACAGCCGACCGCACCGCGCACATCACGCTGACCGACGGCGCGTCGGAATACGTCATCACCGTGCATCAGGACAGCCGTCAGGGCGGCGTGGCTGAAACAGTCGGCGACAGCAGCATCTCGATGCAGGGCGGCATACTGACCGTCAATGCGGCAGAGGGAACACCGGTCGCAGTCTACACCGCAGCCGGCACGCGGGTAGCCGCAACCGCAGGCACTGCCGTCATCGACATGCGCGGCATGGCAGCCGGCCTCTACATAGTCCGCGCCGGCGACACCGTCCGCAAGGTAATCCTCTGACAATAATCCTCATACACACGAAACGGAGTGCGCCGGGAGAGGCGCACTCCGTTTTCATGAAGAACATCAAGCACGCACAACGTCAGCTGATGTTGACAATATATGAGTTCTGTAATACTTCCTCAAGAGGCTTGCCGTCAATCTAGACCATGTCCCAAATGTCCGACCAGGAATCTGCCCAATACAGAACCTCGTTTTTGTAATAGTCATGCGTATCGGCATAACCCAATTGGTCAATTACACATTCAGCCGGCTGTTTGCTAAACCGGAACACGGGAGTTGGGCAAATCTCAGTGTGTGTGCCGTAGAAGTTGCCATCCCCGACATAATAGAACACAAAGTTCATGCCCATTTCAACGATATAGTAGTTGAATATCTTCTTTGAGACAGAAGATTTCGCCTCGCGCTTGCAGTCGAGTTGCCATCCCAACTGCCAAGCCTCAAGGTTTTCTCCAACTCCAAAGAAGTCCGGCAGCACCACGCTGTGGTCTCGCTTCGGCATATTTCCGATTTTGTCTTCTCTCATTTAGGCGAATCTATAATGCAACGGATTGTTGTATGTCGAATTGAAACGGGGCTGACACTGCCGTGTCAGCCCCGCCTATCGTGTTTATGGTATCAGATTGTTCAGTCGATTTCCTCGTCTGCCTCGTAACCGCCCATCTCGCGGATAGCGTTCTTCAGCATCACATACTGCTGGAAGAGGTGGTTTACGGGGATTTCATCCTCTGTGTAGTCGTGCATCGGGCTCTTGAGGAAGAAGCTCAGGAAACGCTGGATGCCGTAACGGCCGTCGCGGGCTGCGAGGTCGCTCAGCAGCACGAGGTCGAGGCAGAGGGGCGCAGCGAGGATTGAGTCGCGGCAGAGGAAGTTGATCTTGATCTGCATGGGATAGCCCATCCAGCCGAAGATGTCGATGTTGTCCCATCCCTCCTTGTTGTCGTTGCGCGGGGGATAGTAGTTGATGCGCACCTTGTGGTAGTACTGGGTGTCCTCGTCGTTGCCGTGTCCATAGAGGTCGGGCTGGTTTTCCGGCACGAGGATAGACTCGAGTGTGGAGAGCTTGGAAACCTCTTTTGTGCGGAAATTGGCGGGTTCGTCGAGCACGAGGCCGTCGCGGTTGCCGAGGATGTTGGTCGAGAACCAGCCTGACAGACCGAGGCAGCGAGTGCCGATGATTGGTGCGAAGCCTGATTTGACAAGTGTCTGGCCAGTCTTGAAGTCCTTGCCGGCGATAGGCATCTTGACCTTGGCCGAGAGCTCCCACATAGCGGGTATGTCAACAGTGGTGTTGGGCGCGCCCATGATGAAGGGGCAGCCTTCTGTCAGCGCGGCGTAAGCGTAGCACATCGAGGGTGCGATGTGGTCGCGGTCGTCGGCCTTCATGGCCTCTTCGAGGACGGCGAGTGTGCCGTGGTACTTCTGGTCAACGGGCACGTATACCTCGGTAGAAGCAGCCCAGAGAACGACAACGCGCTCAACGCCGCTTTCCTTCTTGAAGTTGCGGATGTCTTCGCGCAGACGCTCTACCATCTCCCAGCGGGTGATGTTGCCCATGGTGTTGTCGCCGTCGAGACGCTTTGCGTAGTTGTGGTCGAAAGCGGCCTTCATCGGCTTGATCTTGATGAGCTCGTCCTTGACCGGCTCGATGTCCTTCTCTTTGAGGACCTCGGCGTTGAGGGCAGACTCGTATGCGTTTGCGGGATATACGTCCCAGGCGCCGAAGACGATGTCGTCGAGCGATGCCAGGGGAACTATTTCATTGTAGTGGAGATATTTCTTGTCCTTGCCGCGTCCTACACGTATCTTGTCATACTGTGTCATGGACCCTACGGGTTTGGCCAGTCCTTTGCGTGTCATGAACACGCCGGTCATGAATGTGGAGGAAACTGCACCGAGTCCTACCACGAGCACACCTAACTTCCCGTTAGGCTTCTTAGCTGTTGGTGTTGCCATATCTGTTATCTTTTCTTGTTTTCAGTTTTCGGTTTCCGTACGCTCCCTGCCCCGCTCAAAGCCGCGTCTGCGGGGTCGTATGGAAAATGTGCGTAAAGGTATAACGAATTAGCCGCCGGGCAAAGCAATTTAGGTCAAAAACGACGACGGCAATATATAAATAATGTCAACAATTGATTTATTGGCAAATTTGCGCAAATTTAAGCGCGTAAAACAACCGTCTTGTTACATTGTCCTTACAGACCTGCGCCAGTTTTTTGGTCATTTGCACCCCAAAATGGCGGGTATGTCGGAGAGGCTGGCGATGATGCACGGATGTGTGACTGCATCTTCCTCAGCCGTCCACCCCTTGCCCTTGAGCCATAGGACGCTGCACCCGAGGCTTTCGGCCGGCACTATGTCCTTGCGGTAGCTGTCGCCGATGACAAGCACTTCCCCGGGCTGCAAGCCGAGGGCCTCCACGCCCATGCGGAATATCGCGGGGTTGGGCTTGCGGACTCCCACCACCGCGCTCTCGATGACGCGGCGGAAGTAGCGGTCCAGGTCAAAGTCGCGCAGCACGCTCTCCACGTTGCCGTAGAAGTTGGAGACAAGCACGAGCGGATAATGCGCGGCGAGTAGTTCCAGCACCGGGCGGGCGCGTTCTATCGAGGCGCGTGCCGAGGCATAGCACAGGTCGGCTGTCTGCCGCGCCTTCTCGCCGATGCTCTCCGCCGGCAACGCGCCGTGGTCGCAGACGTATTGCAGCTCGATGCGCATCTTGATGCCCAGCAAGTCGCGGAAGTTGTGGTGCGGCAGTATGTGCCGCGTGCGGGCCAGTTCGCGCTCGGCATGGACGTATGCGTCGCGGAAGAGGCTCTTGTCGATGCCGATGCCGCACTTGCGGTAGGCATCCCATATCACTTCGCTCCAGTGGTCGCCGCCGCTGTCGAGCGTGCCGCCGTAGTCGAAGATTATCCCTTTGATATGCTTCATTTCCATTGTCAGAGCAGTCAGAATTCGCCGTTTTCGACACGGCGTGTCATTTCGCGGCAGATGCGTTCATGCCGCCAGACCATATATATAAGGAGAGCGTTTAGCACCGTCAGCTCAAATGCGAAATACAGCCACGGCATCCGGAAGATGATGATGGCGGCAAAGAGGGCGAAGCAACGGGTGTTGAACGACAGTATGTTGGTGTATTTCATCAGCGGGCGGCTCGCGGCGCGGAATGCCCGGCGGAACGTATCCGGGGCTACGCTGCCGAAGCGGTCATGAAGCACACGGCGCAGCCGCTGCATGGCGGGGGTGCGCTTCTCCTGCCCGACGGTGTAGTTGGTGTAGAACATGAGGGTGAACTTGGCGAAAAAGTCCTTGCGCCACGACAGGGCATGGAACTTCTCCCAAAGGTCTGCTGCGGTGTCGAGCTCGCTCCCATCCTTTCCCTTGAGGAAATAGAGGTGGAACTGGCGGTAATAGTCAGCCATGGCGGCCTGTATGCCGTGGAACACGCCGGTGACGGCGGCGATTGCCCATATCAGCCACGGCCACGCGCCGAAGAACTCCGAGGTGGCGTTGACACGCAGGCAGATAGCGGAGTATATGGCGGCAAACCAGATGTCGCCGCTCACGCCGTCGAGTATGCGCCCGATGCGCGAATACTGCTTGGTCATGCGTGCCAGCTGGCCGTCGGCGCTGTCGAAGGTGTCGGCCCACAGCAGCAACACCGCGCCGGCGATGTTGTACCATACATTGTCAAACCAGAACAGCAACGCCGCGCCTAGGCCGAGGAATATCGAGGCTATCGTGATGGCGTTGGGCGATATGTGCAGCTTCTTGGCCAGGCACGCCCACGCGAAGCCCAGCGGGCGGTGGAACACGAGGTCAAACCATTCCTCCGTGTCCTCCGACTTCAATGTCTCGCGATACTGCTGGCGGAGTGATTTCTTCTGTTCAGTCATTCTTCTTGCGGTATTGTTTTACGGCGGCGAGTATGCCCTTTGCTATCCAAGGCGCGGCTTCTGCGCGGCAGGGCGCGAAGCTGGGCCAGTCGTTGAAGTCTATGATGCGTATCGAGCCGTCGGGGTCAACGATGCAGTCGCCGCCGTAGACACGGATGTCGAGCACCTCGGCGGCACGCTGGCAGATGTCGCGCAGGTACCGCTCGTCAAATTTCAGGTGACGCGCTGCGCCGTTGATGGCCTCCAGCCCGTACTTGCTGTGCCCTGCCTCAAAGGGGTAGAACCAGTAGAAGAACGGCTGGCCGGCAACGCCGTAGAACTTTATGAGGTCGCCCACGAGGTGGCGGTTGATGACCGCACGCTTGATGCCCCGGTAGAAGTACTCCTTCAGCACCTCCTGCGCCTCCTCGGCGTGGCGGCAGTAGCTCACATCCTCCTTGTGCATGGCGTGGAAGTCGCCGCGCTTGATCCAGCACGACTCGAAGCCCGCGCGCTGCAACGCCTCGGTGATGTTCTCGTCCGTGTCGACGATGAGGCTGTCGGGATAAGGTATGTCATTGCCCAGCAATATGCGGGTCATGCGCTCGCGTGTGCAGTTCTCGATGCCGTGGCCGGAATTGATGACCAGCGCGCCGGCATCCTCCATTTCCTGCAACCGGGCTATTGATGACTGCTCGCGGCACATGTTGACGATTATGTCCTCGTCGATCTGCGCGTTGCGGAACTCCTCCTCGCTGTAGATGGTCACTTCGCATCCGCGCTTGCGCAGATGCTCCACGGCGGCGTTGAAGATGGCGGCATCGTTGCCGATATGGTTCGGCGAGTATGCCCCGGCTCTCATCACCCCCGCTATCTTGATATTTGCCATAACTGTTACTGTGGTATGCGGCGCTCGCTCATGCGCCGATGAAACGTTTTGCTGTGTCTATGTCGGCGGCGTGGTCCACGTCGATTATCTTGCCCAGGTCGTAGCCGCGTATGTCGAGGCCAGCTGACACCAGCGCACGCTGGTAGTTGCGCATACGGCTCACGCCGTCGGCCAGGCACTTCTCCAGCACGTCAATGGCACGCTCTGACAGCCCGTAGATGCCCCCCGAGATATAGCGGTCCGCGCCTGTAGGCGCATCGCGGAAGGCGGTGATGCGCATATCCGCGTCAACATCGATGTAGAGGGGCTTCTCGTCGTCGATATATGTGGTCATCGCCATCATGCCGTCCACCTGCGGCGGCGCGGCTGTGTACGCCTCGACATAGCGGGCGAAGTCCTCGCGGCGGAAGATGGTGTCAACCGTGGTGAGGATGAAACGCCCCTTGCCGCGCATCAGGCGGCTCAGCTCATAGAAGCTGTGCATCGAGCTGGGCGTGGTGCGCACCACGAGCGTCAACGGCACGGGGATACGGCTTTTCAGCTCCTCAAGATACTGCCGCACGGCAGACATCTGCTCATTGACGATTATGCTGACTGACTCCGCGCCGAGCGACACGAAAATGTCTATAAGCCGCTCTATCATAGGGCGGCCGTCCAAGTCCACGAGCGGCTTGGGCAGCGCAACGCCCTCCTGCACGAGGCGGCTTCCCTCGCCGGCGGCTATTATTCCGTAGTGCATTGTTCCTCCTGTTGCTTGCCGCCCTCGGCTGGCTTAGGCGTTGCCGGGGCGTCCTGTTTCTGTTCCTTTGTCTCCTTAGCCGCTTCCTTGCCCTCTTTCGGCTTGTCCTTGGCCTTTCGCTCCTGCAAGGGGCGGAGCGGGTTGCGGGCTGCATGGTCGAAGTCGCGGCGGCTGCGCAGTATGTCGAGGGCGGCATAGATGGCATGGCGCATCGACAGCGGGTCTGCCACCCCCTTGCCGGCAATGTCATAGCCTGTGCCGTGGTCGGGCGACGTGCGCACATACTTCAGCCCGGCGGTGAAGTTCACGCCGTCTGTTCCGGCAATGGTCTTGAACGGCGCAAGCCCCTGGTCATGGTACATAGCCACCACGCCGTCAAACTTGCGGTACGCGCCGCTGCCGAAGAAGCCGTCGGCGGCATACGGGCCGAAAGCCATGATGCCGCGCTCGCGCAGGGCATCTACAGCCGGGCGTATGACCGTGTCGTCCTCGTCGCCGGCGATGCCGTGGTCGCCGCAGTGCGGGTTCAGCCCGAGCACGGCGATGCGCGGACGCTCGCAGCGGAAATCGCGGCGCAGCGACCCCGCGAAACGCTCCACAGTGTCGGTTACCGACGCGGCGGTGATGTGTTCCGCGATTCTGGACACTGGCAGATGTGTGGTCACGAGCGCAACGCGCAGCATCTCGTTGAAAAGTATCATCAGCGCCTTGCCGCCGTCAGCGTCCTCCTCGCTGCGGAACCTCGCCTCGAGGTATTCCGTGTGTCCTGGGAAATCGAACCCTTCGCCGTGGATAGTGTTCTTGTCTATCGGAGCTGTGACGAGCGCGTCAATCTCGCCAGCCTCGAGAGCGGCGCACCCAGCCTCGAGGGCGAGCAGCGCGGCATGCCCGGCTGCCTCGTCAGGCACACCCGGGTTGGCCTTGACATCCTCCGTCATCACGTCCACCAGGTTAACCGCATTGTCCGAAGCCTCAGCGGCAGAAGCCACACGGCGCACGCGCAGCTCCTCGCAGCCCAACGCCTTGCGGTAGAACGCCATAGCCTTGTCCGACCCGAAAATCACCGGGGTAAACAGTTCAGGCATCAGCTCATCGTCGAGAGCCTTGATTATGACCTCATAACCAATGCCGTTCATGTCGCCGTGCGTGATACCGACTCTAATATGTCTGGACATAACTGTATCGTATTGTGAACTGCAAAGTTAATAAAAAAATCCGACACCCAGGGCATCTGCTCCACCGTCTGCACCGCTTATTAGTATTCCGAAGAACCTGCGCAACTGATATGCAGCCGGTGTTGATTCAACGGCGGTCGCACATCTGAACCGCATAACCAAAAGAGGGGAGAATATGCCGTGGCAGGCATATTCTCCCCTTATTTGCATCTATTTCGGCATTAAGCCACAGGGTGGAGTTACTTGGCGACGTGCTTCTCGCCGTTGAGGATGTAGACAGTCCCGGGCAGCGGGTTGCGTATCTCCCTGCCGTTCAGGTCATACATCTTGTTGTCCTTAGCCGGTGTCATGCCTGTGTCGAAACCGACTTCCGGCACGCCCGCGCTGTACGACGGCGCATCGAAATCTGCTGCCTTGAATATCACTTTCCCATCAGCATCCACCACGTCCTTGACAAAGGCATCCGTGGTGTGCATGCAAGTACAAAGCGGCCCGTATAGCGGTATATGCATATAGCCACGACTGGGACCTATACCCTCAACTATGTTGATTTCAGGGCTGCCGCCGCCAAGTGTTTTAGTCATCAACCGTTTGCGCAAGACTCCGTTGACAAGAATGGTGTCTACGTTTGTGACAGTAACGGGTGTCAATACTTCTATATACGGCATTGTCATAGAATCGCTTACTGACGGAGACCAGTACTCGTCGCCGACCTTGGCATCGAAGTCGTACAGCAGCAGTTCGTCTCCTGCTGCATACTCTACCCCAGAATCTGTGTCAAACGGCGGAATAACACTCTCGCCGTCTATCAGGATATACACCTTGTTTCCTTCCTGACGCATATAGGCATACACTTCTCCGTTCTCAGACCTCCTGTCTTTCAACGGGTGGTACATCTTTCCGTACAGTTCCACAGGGCTGTCAAAATAGAACGAGTATGAATCGAAGGAGTTGTATGACCCCGGGTATATGCTGGCTTCTGTATGGTTCCAGGTCACGCCCTCGCGCACCAGCGGCTCGCGTGTGAGTGTCGGCGTGTTGAAGTCCGCACCGGTGAACAGCACATTCCCCTCCGCATCGACCATGTCGTCAAATACAGCGACATCGACATAATGTCCTCCTGTAGGAATCAGAAACTCCGGCATATATACATAACCGGTATTAATGCCGACACCCTCAACCATAATGTAGTTCGAGACATGTTCAGTATCATCCCAAAGCGACAATCTCTGGCGTTTGCGCTCATGTCCATTAACAAAGACCGTATCGACATCGGCGATAGTGACATTTTGCATCACAGGACAAACAACCGGTCCGCCAGACCCATCCAGCGTTGCTGTCATGTATTTCTCACCGGGCTTAGCTCCGAAATCGTAGATTAATATGTCGTCACCGTTTGACAACTCGACCCAACCATCGTTTTCATTGTAATACCCGATGTTTGATATATTCTCCCCATCAACGAGAAGATACACCTTCTCGCCGTCTTGTCGCATATAGCAGCAAACATAATCACCCTGCATGACAGGATAATACTCACGTCCGTAAAGTTCAACAGGAGAGCCGAAATGCTGGGATATATGGTATTGGACATCAGGTCCGCCATGTACATATTCGTAGATTGTCTTGTTCCATATCAGGCCTTCTTGCACAAGCGGCTCGTATGCGTATCCGCTGACAGACGACAGCACCGCCATCGTCAGCATCACCAATAATCTTATTGCTTTCATATTTGTTGCAGTTTTGCGTATCAATTTCTTTTCGTCAGAGCAGACATGTATCATGTCGCTCTGACGAAACTTACCGGGGTAATTGCGGCGAGGGCTTCGCCCGCGCCTGAAAGCTCCTCAACGCCGGACTTCAGCCTCGAGTCGGAGTTGACGAAAACGCCGTTGACCGTTACATCTGTATTGAACACGAATTTCTTTGCTGTCGCGGAGTAGTTGAACACGAACTTGTCGCCGGTGGTGTACCGAATACCAGCAGAGCCGCGCAGCTCGAGGATGTTGCTGTCAGCGCCTTTGAGGCGCAGTTCCCCGACGCTCACATTGCGGTTGTTGCCGAAGGTTATGTAGCCCCCTGTCTTGTTGTAGCCGTCCCCGACCACGCACATCCGCGACAGTGAGTCAAGCTGGATGTCGAATACAGGCTGGCCGGGGATAACCTCTCCAGGAGTTGAGCCGCCGCCGATTATCGGAGTTGATTGTGTGCCGGCCTGGGAGATCGGGTTTAGCGAAGCGTTCCCCAGCACCAGCCGGTTAAGCGAATCGACCTTTACTTGCGCTGATGCTGCGAGCGACACTGCCGCCAGCAGCAGAAACAATAGAGGTTTCTTCATGATGATTTTATTTGGTTAATGTCGCAAAGTTATAGATTAAAATCGAGACACACAAATATTTTTGAGATAAAAATGAAGCCGCCAGTCATTTCATCGCAAATGCCGCAAAGCGTTGTTTCACATCTGTTGCACTGAAATGCAAGCCCAATACCAATGCGGCAGATAACAACAACGCATTATCGACTGCTATTTGCTCGCACATTTGCGTGTGGCACACAGACGCTTTGGCAACAAGGCTGTTATAGCCATAATGGCTATCGGAAGACAACGTAGTGCGGTATCAACGTGGGGACACGGCACGCTGGAAATTGCACGTATTTGAAAGCGGCCACGGCGAGGCGTGTCCCTGCCAGGCTGCGCATAAAAAGAGGGTGCGCCGATTGGCACACCCTCGCTGTGTGTTAAAATATCAGCATGGGCTGATATTATTTGATGACTACCTTCTGAGCCTTGCCGTTCTGAACGCAGATGAACATGCCGCTTTCGGGGTTGGCTACGCGTATGCCCTGCATGTTGTAGTACTGCGCTTCGCCTTCGGCTGCCGTGATTTCATCTACGCCTACTGAAATGAGCTGCTTCACTGAGAGGGGTGCGCTTGCGCCCTTTGTGCAGAGGTTGAAGCTGACAGAGCGTTCTGCCTCTGCCGGCGTTGCGCTAAATCTCAATGAGTGCTCGCCGTTAAGCGACAAGCCGCTGACGGTGAGCCAGCCGTCAAGTTCCGCGCCTGAAACCAGCGGGTACTTGTTGCCGTTGTATTCTATCCACCAGTCTTCGGGGGAATTGGCAGCCGCTACAATGACTTTCCCATTGTCGTTGCCGGAGTTGAGCGTGATTTCAGACTCTTCGGGCATGAGGAAGTTGTATGAACCGAAGAATGTGAAATACAGGGCGTTGTAGAAGTCTTGGAGGGCGTTGTCGCCGGTATACCAGCTTGTAGTGCCGTTTGCAAGCGTGAGGCGCATTGCGGTGTAGTTCTTGCCGGACTCGTTGTTGGCGTACTGCGTGCAGATGCCGAAGCTGCGCACCTTAGGGTTGTCGCTGTAGCCATAGACATCGACAACCATGGGCTGGTCATAGACGAAATATGTCTGAACCTTGTTGTCGGCTTCGTCCTCTGTGTAGAATTTGAACGGCAGCGAGTAGATGCCGCTCTCCGCCACAGCATCTGACGCTTTGGCAGTTGCCTCAATCAGCGGGCTGTCCTCAATGATGTATCCGTAGCTGTCGTAGCCGAGCACTCGCAGTTTGAACTCGGCATCGGGGTCAGCGTCGAGTGCGCCGAGGAGGACATGGATTTCGTCGATAGCGAACGGAGCTGCGGGAGCGTCGTACATGTTGGCGGAACTTACCTGGGCTATCCCGTTGCCCCACGTCCCCTCTTCAGAAGTGCCGAAGCAATAGTTGCCCTGAGTGAAGTAGGCGGCATACATCGAGCCGCGAGCATAGTCATACACGCCCACGCCGTATTCGCGTCCGTTGTTGGTGAAGTTGCCGCCGTATACTGCGCCGCCGGTCGCCTGCTGTCCGTTGCCGTCGATTACGACACCGAAGTCGTACACATCACTGCCGAAAGAGTTTCTTGCCGTCAGCTTCGGGAACGGGTAAGCCTCGCCCTCTGAATAGGGATAGTTGGTCACGGCTGTTGCCCCCTCTTGCGTGTCCATCGCGCCGGTTTCGGGGTTGTATACCTGCCATTCAGTCGATTCGGTGTATGAATTGCTGCTTGACTGCCATGTTATGTCCGCGTATGCGGGGAACAGTCCGAACGGTGCGGAGAAGGCGTAGAAGTCGCGTGAGAGGCCGGCCATAAGCGAGCCGGAGGGCATATAATACCGTGCTTGCGGCATGGTTGCGCCCACGGTGACGGCATCGATGCCCATGGAGTTGCCGCTGTAGCCGTCGCCGATGTTGAAGTATCGGAACGCGATTTTCACTTTCTTGCCGTAGTACTTCTCGGGGATGTCCACGCTCTGTGAATTGTATTTGAGGACAGCCATCAGGTCGTACAGCTCGCTGTCGCTCTTGGCACTCGCGAGGTCGGTTGACACCTTCCAGATGCTTTCCCAGTTCGTGCCGTCGTCTTCGGACATGAGGATTTCAAAGTCGCACATCACCTTGGAGCGGTCGTATGCGGAAGTGTTCCAGTCGAAGTCATAGACCGACCCCTCGTCAAACTGCATTTCAAAGAAGAGCTTGTGCTGGTTGCCGACGGTGATTTCGGGGGTGACGAGCCATTCGTCCTGTTTGGCTGCGCTGAACTCATGCTTGTTGCCCTCGTCGTCGGTATACGAGCCAGTGTAGGTGAAATGGATGAAACATTCCTTTTCGCCGTCGGGAGTTTTGCCCGTCCAGTAGCCGTCGCCGGTGAATGTGCCGTACCAGGTGTTGTTGATATTGCGCTTGAGCATATCCTGGTTAGGCGTGTTTTCGGGAGTGTTGATTTCACTCCAGCCTTCGGGTATCCAGTCGAGCGTCTCCTCGTCCCAGCCCTCGAAGTCCTCGAAGAATGCTGCGCCCTGAGGTGCGGCATGGCGCGAGGAGCGGAGCTGCGGAGCGGCTGTTGGATTGCCGTCGCGCACGACCTGCTTGTAGATTCTGCCGTCAGCGTCGCGCACTGCGCGTACAGTTACGCCGTTGGCGACAGCTTTTTCAGAGAGGATTGTGGTCTTTCCGGAGCGGAGGGCTGCGGAACGGTCGAGAGCACCCGATTTTTTCATGGTCAATGGCGCCGTGTTCATTGTGGCTCGCTGCGTTGTAGGGGTGGCGGCTGCCGGCAATGACAATGCCGGGAGGAGAACCAGTCCGAGTGCCACTTTCGTAATTGTAGTCATAATAATTAGGTTTAGGTTAGTTGCCCCTGGTTCGAATTGATTCGCCTGTGAAGCGCAATTGCGGTACTATTGATTCTGCCGCAAATATAGACCTTATTCCTGATACCCGCAAACAAAAGCGACCGAAAAGTTTACAGACGACAAGATTTCAGGGTGCACAGGCAATCCAGCTGACGAGTAAATGCAGTGATGCTCAATGCGGTACGGACAGCGGTCAGAAGGCGTATTTCAGCCAGCTGAAGCGTTTGCGGCGTACGAGCGTGAGAAGCAGCCACGTGGCAAACACGCAGCATGCGAGTGTGATGACGAAGACGGCGAGTCCGTAGATGTCGCCGCGATAGCCGTGAGTACGCAGCCAGTACCACAGAATGCGGGCCACTGTGGCATGGACGCAGTAGAATATAACGCTTGACTGCCGGAGCAGCAGCGACCGGCTGTACGAAAACGGGCGCAGGCTGCGCACCCACAGGAATATTGCGGGGCAAATAACGGCAAGGCTGAAGTATACGTCGCCGTCACGCACCCAATGCCGGCTGTTGACGAGAACGTGTTCCGCATACAGCATGGCTGCGCCCAGCACCACCACGGCTGCCCATACCTGCCATTTGCCGACTGCCTTCAAGCTGGCGAATACCATGCCGAGCCACACCCACAGCATGGCAGCGGGAAAGCTCCAGTACAGCTGCGTGCCCGGAAGTATGCCGGACAGCGACTGCACCCATTCGGGCATTGCGTTGTAATAGTTGGAGTCAAGGCAGCACAGGACAAACAAACACAGGCCGATTATGCCTAAAAGAGCCTTGAACCGGCACATCACGAACACGATGCAGACGCATATAACATTTGCCGTGATGAACCAGGATGCAACGAATGTAGAGCCGAAGACGGCATCTCGCGCCATGGCTGCAACCCCGGTCAAAACCCCGTCATTGAAATACTCACGTATCCCTATTGTCGGGATGAGCAGAACTGCAAACCAGAACAGATACAGCATGCCGCTGCGCTTGACGAAATGCGCCAGCACGCCGCGAGCCTCTGCAGCATCTGTGCATTTGTTCACCTTGCGGAAGAAGAAAAAGGACGAGACCATGAAAAACAGCGGCACGGCAATGCGCACCCATGGTTTCATGATCCCCGGGAACAGCTGTGTATGCAACGCTACGATAAGCAGCGCCAGCACAAATTTCAGCACGTCATATCGGCTGTCTGTCTTTTTCGCTGCACGTGTGGCATTGCAGTCTATGGCATCTGCGGCATTCATATTGCGTATCATATATTCGTTACGATGTCAACGCCGAAAGGCAGGGTTTATTGCAGCTGTGGTAAACAAGAGGCAGACCCGGCGCGGATGCGGGGTCTGCCTCGTTGGGTGTCAGCGGCTGTTTGCCGCTATGTGTGGGTTGTTATTTCTTCTCGATGGTGCAGCTGTAGGGCAGTGTGCCGAGGTTGAGCGTAACCTGGTATGTGCCGGCTGCGTCAAACGAGAGGTTGTCGCCGTTGGGCTGCAGGTCTGTGACGCTGCCGCCGAGGTTGATGTCCCAAGCGTTGTTCATGCGGAACTTCCACTCCGCAGGCTCTTCGACAGTGACTGTGCCTGTCCATGTGCGGAAATCCTGCGAGGGCACCATTTCCACGTCGCCGCCCCATTCGTTGAAGCCGCCGATCATGCCGACTGCGGAGATAAGGGTCTTGGTGAAGGTGAGCTCGTCAAGGCGGGCAGTCACCCAATAGAGGCCGTCCTGGTCAACTGTGATGTTCGGGCCGTCCTGTGTGAGCGATACGCCGTCGGGAGTACCCCAGTTGAGGGGATTCCAGTCAGCCTGGCCAGTGAGCTTGAACTCCTGCTGCACGTATACGAAGCCCTGATAGTTGATGTAGTCGTTGGTGTAGAGAAGCATGTTGTTCTCAAATCCCCAATTGTTGGCGGGTCCCGGAGTGTACATGTAGTCAAATGCGTAAGAGAACTTGTATGTGAGGTCGAGCATGTTGACTTCAATCTTGATCTTGCCGGCCATGTTGACCTTGCCGTTTGCGCCGTCCTGCATCAGGTTGCCCTCCGCGTCGGTGGGCTCGCCGGTTTCGCTCACGCCGAAGTGTGTGGAGTGCGAGGTGTAAGCAGATTCAGGGACGATGCACCATTCCAGCCCGGCAGCGAGCTGTTCGGGAGTCACCTCAAAGAGGAGTGAGAATGTCGGGTCGTCATACTGGTGGCGTGTGCTGTGTGTCAGCGCGGTGTAAGTGGAGTTGCCGTTCTCTGTCAGGCAGAGGTAATACAGATGCTCCACGGGGAGGTTGAGGTCGTAGGGAGTTACGTTGAGCTTCTTGGCAGCATAGTAGAAGTCTGCGCCGCCCATGCGCACGTGTTCGCTGTCAGAGTCGGCGAAAACGGCGAAACGAATCCAGTTCTCGCGGGTTGTCGGGGCTTTGCCCAGCATGTCCTTGAAAGCTTTGTCCCAGTCGTTAGCCTTGACCTTGCCGTCAGTGACGGTAAGTGTTGAGTATGCAGAGAAGTCCTCTGAGGGGGACACCTGCAGCTCGAAAGCAATTGCAGCGTCTTGGGGCAGATCCTTGGCCTCGACGAGCTTGATGACATCGATGTCCTTGTTCTCGTAGTCCGGGAGGTTGAGCGCGTCGCCCTTGAGGTCGTCGCCGAATTCGACAGTAATGCCGTTGGCCGACATTATGGCGAGCTGCGGGTTCTCCTGCATTATTCCCAGGTCGCTCTTGTCGTCGCACGAGGCGAGACCCAGTATGAGAGCCGCAGACAGGAGTATGTTGGTTGTTTTCATTTTGAAATCTTTTTTGTTAGCGGCAGTGCGGGGAAGCAGCGGGCGTCCCCGCACTGCCTGATGAAACGTCTGTACTATGAATTAGAGGGCACGGAATACGACAGTCTTGTTCTGGAGGTTGACAGTCATTTCGACATCGCCGCCGCCCCATGACGTACATTCCCAAGAGCCCTTGCCGGCAGACTTGGTAGAGGGGTCATAGCAGCACTCGCCGGCATATTCGCCGTCGGTGAAAGAGATGCCTACGGGGCTGTCAGTATCCTGCGCGCCGATAGAGTAATAGTCCCAGTCGCCCAGCTCGTCATAGAAGCGGAACTGGAACTGTCCGGCCTCGATAGTGTAAGTGCCCTTGTAGACCTTTGAGCCGATTTCTGTCTCGTATAGAGGCATCGTGGTGGCGTTGATGTCCCAGCCGGAGGGCTGTCCGATGAGGTAGATGGCATCGGGTAGCTTGACGGCGAAATATACCTTGACCTGCTCGAGCTTGACAGCGTTGGAAGCGATAGTGTACTTGTCGCTTGCGTTCGGCACAGACGAGATGCAGCGTACCCATACAGGCACGGACTGCTCAGCCTGAGAAGCCTCAGTCCACTCGTAGAGTGAGCATACAGCCATTGCGAAAGGTTCTGCGGGGATTACCATGTCTGCCTTGGTTGTAGTGTAGTCCACTGTCTGGTACTCGGCGAAATCCTCCGTCTTTGACACCTGCAGCTGGTAGGTGGGTGTCGTGGCGAGGCCGTAGTTGGCCTGTGAGCAGGTGAAGCGGATGAAGCCGTTCTGCTCCACCAGGATGAGCTGGTCAGCATACGCCGGGCGGTTCAGTACAAACTCGGTGGGATATTCCAGCCGCGGCTGGGTATCCTCTTTACAGCTGGTGAACGTCATCGTGAGCATCACCAACAGAGCTGCAAGAATTGATATCTTTTTCATGAGTGAAAATGCTGTGTTGAGGGTTATTAGTTGGTGTAGCCGTCGTTCTGTATGTACGGGGAGTCATACGAAGCGATGACGTTGGTCGGGATTGGGAACAGGTTGTAGCGCTGGTCGATGTATGTGCCGTTAGGCTGGCCGCCCTTCCAGTTCCATACGTATGCGTTGCCGGCAAACTTGCCGAAGCGGACGAGGTCTGTACGGCGGACGTTCTCATAATACAGCTCACGGGCACGCTCGTCGAGGAGGTTGTCGAGTGTCAGCTCTGCCATGTTCCATGTGGGGACGCCCGCGCGAGAGCGGAGATAGTTGACATACTTGACAGCGTCAGCCAGGTTGCCGGCGCCTCGGAGGGCGCACTCGGCTGCTGCGAGGTAAACCTCTGCAAGGCGGATGACGGGGTAGTCGGTGTCAACAAATGAGTTGCAGGCAGGGTTGGGCAGGCCGATGCGTGTCAGGCCTGTAGCCTCGTCTGTATATACGGGCATTGTGCCGTCGGGGTTGCACTCCACATTCGTGAACTTGATGGGGAGGTAGCCGTCCTGCAGCTTGTCGTACGTGTCGTTGGTGATGTTCCAGCCGGCTTTTTCAGTCATCCAGAGGAGAGTACGCTTGTCTGCGCTCACGCCGTTGACGAAATTAAATTTCTCGCTGAACTGCTGGCGGGCGTGCATACAGCCCCAGCCGGTGTTGAGACCGTACCATGAGGGGTTGCAGAAGCCGTCCGCCATGGAGGTGCCTGAACCTGCGAATACCGTAGCCAAGCAGAGGAAGTCGGAACCGCCGTAAGACTCGGTGTTTACATACTCGTATGGAGTGTTCCAGAGTATCTCGTTCTGAGCGGAGAGCGCGCCTGGTGCACCAGCCACGAATATGTGGTTGTTCTTGCAGAAGAGCGAGAGGTAGTCAGTGGCGAGGCCGGAATTTTCGAAGCCGCCGCCCTGATGGCGGTTGATGATGTTCTGCGCGTGCTGCCAGCACTTGTCGTAGGCCTGTGTGCGGCCGTCGGTGAACACCTCTGCGTTGAGGTAGAAGCGGACGAGGAGAGCCTCGACAGCATCCTTGCCGATACGCCCGTAGACGGGGGTAGCGTCAGAGAAGTTGGCCAGCACGTCCTCGAGGTCGGCAACGACCTTGTCATAGAGCGCTGCGCGGCTCTCCGCCTGTTTCGGCTCAACGCCGTATTCCTCATCATCCCATGCCACGACGGCACGCCCGAAGAAGTCAATCACATTGTAGTATGACATGTCACGCAGGGCGCGTGCCTCAAGCACCATCTGGTCAAACTCCTTCTTTTGCTGGTCGGTGAACGAGATGCCGTAGTCGCCGGCTTTGCGGACAGTGCGGATAAAGTCGTTGCAGACCGCGATGTGAGTATAGAGACGCGAGTAGATGAGGTCAACGACCGGGTTGCCGGCAGACCATGTGGTCTTCACGAAGTCGGAGACGCCGGCATCTGAAGAGTAGATCCATGCGGTCTCGTCGGTAGTGAACTCATTTGCCATGAAGACGGCGCGGTTGTAGCAGGACATGCCGGCATCAGGCGATTCGATTTCGGAATTGCCCGAGCCTTTCTGGCCTGACACCGCCATGCCGGAGTAGCACTTGGCGAGGAAGCCTCCGAGATACGCCTCGGGGTCTTCTTTGAATGTATTGGGAGTGGTAGACTGCGGGTCCTGAGGCAGCTGGTCGAGGTCGTTGACGCAAGAAGTCAACCCTGCTGCCGCGAGGAGAGCGGCTCCCATCATCAGTTTGTTGATATATGATTTCATTGCTGAATATTTAAGTGTGGTACACAAACGAATTAGAAAGTCACGATCAGGCCGAGAGTGTAGCTTGTGGGACGCGGGTATGTAGAGTTGTCCACGCCGCTGAACACTTCGGGGTCGATGCCCTTGTAGCGGGTTATCACGAAGGGGTTCTGGACAGCGCCGTATACGCGGATGCGCAGGTTGTTGTCGAACAGGTTGTTCCAGGTGTAACCGAGCGTGATGTTGTCGCAACGCACGAACCCGGCGTTCTCGAGGTAGTAGTCAGAGAGGTACTGCTGGTTCTCGAAGTATACGCCGTCGTTGTGGACGAGGTTGCGGAGGGTAGAGTTGCCGTAAGTGTTGCTGATGAATGTACGTTTAGCACGCACGTTGTTGTATACGTAGTTGCCGATGTTGGCGCGGAGTGAGAAGCCGAAGTCCCAGTTCTTCCAGGAGAAGGTGTTGTTCCAAGACATAGTCACCTTCGGGTCTTTGGAGTGCTTGATGACACGGTCTTCGTTGTTGATTTCGCCGTCGCCGTTCTGGTCAACGTATGCGCCCTCGATAGGCTTGCCCATTTCGTCGTAAACCTGCTCATAGAGGTAGAACGAGTTGGCGGGCTTGCCGACGGTGTGCACCTGGCACTTCATGCCGGTAGAACCCATGCCGGAGTCGCCCACTTCCATGATCTGGCCGTTGACGAGGTCTGTAATCTTGTTCTTGTTCCAAGCGATGTTGTAAGTGGTAGACCATGTGAAGTCGTCAGTCATGATAGGCTTGGCGCCGATAGTGGCTTCGAGACCCATGTTGCGGAGCTTGCCGATGTTCTTGGTCAGCACGTTGGTGGTGGCAGCGCCCGGAGAAACGGTCACGCGGGCGAGCAGGTCCTTGGAGTCACGCAGGTACCAGTCGAGGGCGACTGTCAAGCGGTTGTTCCACCATGCCATGTCGAGACCGACGTTCCATGTAGTGGTAGTCTCCCACTTCAGGTCAGGGTTGTAGCCGTTGGGGTAGTATGTTATGCCGTACTGTGCGCCGTTCTGTCCGTTCCATACGTTGGGATAGTATGAACCCGGCTCAGAAGCCTGGAATGTAGGCATGTAGTCGAACAGGCCGCCTACTGCCTGCTGTCCGGTCTGGCCCCAGCCGAGGCGGAGCTTGAACTCGTTCATGTTGTTGCGGGCATTCTCCATGAAGGGCATATTGAGAATCTTCCAGCCCAGAGCCAACGAGGGGAAGAGACCCCAGCGGTTGTCCTTGGAGAAGCGTGAAGTGCCGTCGTCACGCAGGGTGAATGTCAACAGGTATGTGTCCTTGAACGAATAGTTGAAACGCCCGAAGAACGAAACGAGCTGAAGCACGCCGTTGTTCCAGAAGTATTCGGGGTTGTCGTTGAAGCGGCGGCCTACGCGGTCAACGGTAGTCTCGTCAACGAGGAGCTTGCCGTCGTCAGTCACGATGAAGCCCGGAGTGGTGTATACGCTGGCGTTGTTGCGTCCGTGAGAGTCGAAACGCTGCCATGAGTAACCAGCCATGATGTCAAAGCTGGACTGGATAGCGTCTACGTCTTTCTTGTAGTTGAGGTAGAAGTCGAGGAGGGTGTTGCGGCGCAGCTCATAGCTGTAGTAGTACATGCCGGCACCGTCGTTGTTGTATGAGTTCCAAGTCGAGGGGGCGTTGGCGGGGTTGTCGATGCGGTTCTCGCCCTTGCTGACATCGTAGCCCAGGTTGAGGTTGGCGTGGAGGTCAGGGAGGAAATGGAATGCGTAGTCTATCTGCAGGTTGCCGTTTGAGCGGTATACCGTACCGATGTTGTCCTTGTCAGTAGCAGCAGCCACGGGGTTGAGAGTGCCCTGCGTGTTCCACTTGTAGCCCAGCAGCCAGCTGTTGTAGCCGTTGTAAAGGTAGGGATAGCTCTCCAGGCCGGAGCTGATGTTGCTGTATATGGGCTGTGTCGGGTCTGCATCAACGGCCAGACCGGTGCAGTCCTCGTTGGTGAACTGGTTGCGGATGTAGTAACCATTGGCGTTGGCGTATACCTTGAGGAGGCCGCCGAAGAACTCTGGGGTCAGGTTGAAGCCGGCAGTGACACGCTGCATACGCGAGTCCTTGAGGATACCGTTGTTGTCAGTGTATGAACCGCTGATACGGTACGGCAGGAAGCCGGCTGTGCCGCCCACGCTGAGGTTGTACTCGTGGCTCACTGATGTGCGGAGCACCTCTTTCTGCCAGTCAGTGTCGCCGTTGCCGAGAGCCTTGGCAGCTGCGCTGTCCTCGCCCCAACGCTCGCGGATGATGCTTGCGAACTCTGATGCGTTGAGCACGTCCCAGGTCTTGCGGGCGTTGTTGACGGTCACGTTGGCAGAGAAGTTGATCTGCGGGCGGCCGCTCTTGCCCTTCTTGGTAGTGATGATGATGACACCGTTTGATGCGCGGCTACCGTAGATGGCGGTTGCGGAAGCGTCCTTCAGGATAGTCATCGATTCGATGTTGTCCGGGGCAATCATGGCAAGTGGGTTTGCCATGCCGTTCACGGTTTCATTGGTCAAAGGCACGCCGTTGAGGACGATGAGCGGGTCGTTGGAGGCGTTTAGCGATGCGCCGCCGCGGATACGTATCGTCGCGCCGCCCTCGGGGCTGCCGCCTGTAGCGGTGACTACCACGCCGGGGCTTGCTCCTGTCAGCAGGTCTTGTGCCGATGTCGAGATGTTGGCGTCGATTTCGTCAGGCGTAACGAGCGCAACCGAGCCGGTAGCGTCCTGCTTCTTGACCGAGCCGTAACCGATCACCACCACGTCGTCGAGCATGTTGTCGTTCTCGGAGAGGACTACATTGATAAATGAGCGTCCGCCAACAGGCACGTCCTGCGAGGCGAAGCCGACATAACTGATTGTCAGCGTCGCGTTGGCGCTGACGGACAGCTCGAAGTTGCCGTCGAAGTCTGTCGCCGTGCCATTGGTGGTGCCTTTTTCCATAATGGACGCGCCGATCAACACTTCGCCCGTCTCATCGACCACGTTGCCGCGGACGGTGACTTTTTGAGCTAATGCGGGAAGCATGGCGGCCAGCAGCACTACTGCCGTGACCCACAGCTTCCGATTCAGATGAAAACGTAAGTCTTTCATGCAAGAATTAGTTTAGTTCTACATTAGGGTTATTTTATTGTTTTATTTTCTCTTTCGTCTATTTAGTCAACCTGTATCCCCTTGTGCCTCACCCAAAAGCGGACTTCCGGGAACGCCGAATATGAACGTGCAATGCCTCCCGGCAATCGCCGCACACACTCTGTGGCCAAATATTGTGGCAAAAATACTAATTAATCGGCAATTATGCCCATGCTAAAACTGGGCAAATGTCGTTAATTAACATATTTAACAATAGTTTTGCGCCTATTCCTGTGATAAAATGCCAGTTGCACATTACTGCATCAAGAGTGCAATGCCGGCGAGGCGCACACGCTGTTTGCCGGCAGCTTACTCGGTACGTCTATGTGCGCTGCCTCGCTTGCAAATAGGCACTTGCGGCTATGCTCCCTCACAAACGCCATGCAGCGGTGACTTTGCGGCGCACAGCGAGGATATTGCACCCCACGATGACCGCCGTCAGCGCCACGCCGGCAAGGGGGGCGACCCACAGGCTGCCGCCTCCGCCGCCGAGTCCCTCGACTGGCGTGATGTAATAAGTGCGGAACAGCCACGTTGTCGCCAGCGCCAGCACGAGCGCAACCGAGCAGGACAGCAGGATAATGCGGCTGTACGGCGCGGCGACATCGCCTAGCGGGTGGCCCAGCTGAAGCAGCAGGTGCAGCTTGTCGCGGTTCTTCTGCATCAGCAGCGAGATGGAGAGCATTAGGATGAACAGGGAGAGGACGGTGATGACCGCGCCCACGGCCATGACTATGCCGGTGACGACATTGAGCAGGAACGAGGCTTGCGAGGCCGACTTGTCGCCGGCACTCTCAAGGTCGTGGCTATCAAGGTACTGGGCTATCGCCACGTCGCCGGGACTGCTCACGTCTATCACGAGGCGTGCCGGGTCTGCCGCCGCTTTTGCGCCGCTGCCGAACTGGCCGTTGCTCCACTGCATGAACGCCTCCGGCACGAGGATGGTGTTCAGACGGTTGGAGAAGCCTACTATGCGGCCATCAAAGTCAGCCGCCAGCGTGCCGTCCTCGCTCGACAGCCGCAGCCGCATCGGTATGCTCCCCATGATCTGCTCCGAAATCTGCGGCAAGCCTACGGACGAGGCGAACCCGAAATTGTAGAGCGTCAGGTAGTCCTTGGAGATGATGATAGGGACATTCCTGTCGCCTGGGGTGTAGTGCCAGTCGGAGGGGTTGACATCGATGAACCGGTCGGGTATTGACTCGAAAAACATGTATGTTGACATCGACCTGCCGCCGTTCTCCAGCGAGGCCGCCACACGGTAGTCCGTGGCGGTAAACTTGCCGACAGCCCTCACCCAGGGCTGCCGCTCGAGGTCAGCCACCTCGGCGGCGGAGATGCGTGCGGACGCGCCGAGAGTGTTGGACGATGTCACCCGCTTGTTGACTATCAGGTAGTCCTTTTTGATGAAGCTGTCCTCGTCCTGCCATATCGGGCTGACATCCAGGTACAGCTGAAGCCCGGCGACCACTATAGCCAGGCCGATGAAGTTGGAGACCACGAAGCCGGCTATCTGTGCCGGGCTCATATTCTTGCGCAACAGGCGCGAAACGATGCTCATGTCGTGTAGTGTGTATGTGCTGTCGTATAGGTGTTTGTAACTGTCACAGCCGCAGCAGCGTGCAGGCGTCCAGCGCGAGCTGGTTGCCAACGGAGGTGGCTATCACCGCCGCCCCCTGCCGCTGCGCCTCCTCGGCGATGATTTCGGCGGCGATGCGGTTGTTGTCGCTGTCGAGGTGGCTGACCGGCTCGTCAAGGAAGATGAAGTCGAAAGGCTGGCAGATAGCGCGTATAATAGCCACGCGCTGCTGCTGCCCTATCGACATCCGCCCCACGGGGAAGTCCGTGCGCGCGCCTATCCCCATGCGGTCGAGCCAGCCGCGTATCTGCTCGTCGGAGGCATAGCCCGTCAGGTCGTTCTTCAGCTTGACGTTCTGCAACGCCGTCAGCTCGGGAAACAGGGCAAGCTCCTGCGGCAGGTACGCCAGATGCCGGCGGCGTATCTCCTGCCACTGCGCTATCGATAGCGACCGTATGTCAACGCCGTCAAAGCGCATCACGCCCTCATAGTCCAGACGGCTGCCGAAGATGTATGCGCACAGGCTCGACTTGCCCGTGCCGCTGGCAGCCTCTATCAGGTAGCGGCCGCCGCGCTCAAAGCGCACATCGCGCTTCCATATTTCCGATTCGGGTATCTGCTCGTCAAGGAACACCCGCGGGAGCGTCCCCTCGAGGCTGATGACCCGTATCTCGGGATAAGTGTCTCGCTTCATTGTCGTTATGATGAGCCTTACATCGCCTGGTTGAGCATGTATTTCAGGAAATTGTCGCTTCCGGCAGTCTTGACGGTTGCCTTCATCAGCAGTCCGCCGTGCTCCACGTACAGCATGACGGTCATGGTTGCGCCGGGGAGGAACGGGGCCTCGCCTACGTAACCGGCTACTGCGCCGCTAAACTCGCCCGCCATTTCCGAGGGTATCAGTGTGCCGTTGGGCGTGTCGCCTTGCTGCACACGCAGATACTTGCCTTCTTCCGCCACAGTCATCTTCTGGTCAGAAAGAGCCTTTGACAACGCAGCCGTCGAGCCGTCAGCAGTGATGATGCCGGCCATGCTGCTGAAATTGTCGCTGAAAGACACGGCGACAGTGCCGTCGATGGGGCTGACTGCAGCCATAACCTCGTCGGGGATGCCGCCGAATGTCTTGCCCAGATCGCTGACCTTGCGCACCAGGCTCTTGGGAATGTTTATCGCTGCGATATGCTGCGCGTTGCTGTTGAGCATCTTGATGACTGAAGTGTCCACCTTGCCGGTCGGCAGCTGGTATTCCGCCATTTTGTACTTCGAGTTCAGCACCTTGGCTGTCATTTCCGCCTTCCCCTTGTTGAAGTTGATGCCGCCAGCTATGTATGAAGCGTCCTTGAACAGCATCGACAGCGCCAGGCTGCCGTACTGCGAATTGGAAACGCCCGCGCCCATTTCATGCAGGGCGCTAATGTCGCCGATGTATGCGATTTCCCCCTCCTTGAGCAGGTCGTCGCAGTATGCCGAAGAGGCGAAGCTGCGGTTTTGGCTCAGTTTGGAATACGACTTTATGTTGGTCGGGTTGAGCGTGCCGCCCGACAGCAGCATCCACAGCTGGTCACCGATGACGGCAAACTTGTCGCTGCACTTCACCCCGTCCTGCTCGGTGAACTTGACGTTCCCTTCCTTTTCGAGCGACGCAACGGTAGCGGCAGCGTCAGAGAGGTGCATGGTCATGTACAGGTATCCGCCGTCAGCGAACATTACCACCGGCGTGGGTTTCCACGCCTTGAACAATTCATCTGCATTTGCCTTGCCGCTGTTCTTGCGTACCAGCGCTTTGAGTGATTCAGCGCCGCCCGCGTCATCGATGATGCTTTCAGTGTCTATTACAGCCACCACGCCCGCGCTCGACGGCACGGTAGACAGCAGCTGCCGGGCCACATCCTGCGAGTCGCTGGAGCAGGAAGCCAGCAGACACGCCACGACTGCGAGCATGACCGCAGCCGCCGAAAAAAACTTGTGAAATATCTTGTCCATACTTTCGTGAAATTGATGGGTTATACTTGCTGGTTAAAACGTTTCTGTCCTAATAACGGCAAAATTAGATATAAATCGCGAGATTGCCGCACCGTCATAGTGAAAAACACAGGCGACAGCAGAAATAAACGTTTATTTTTGGCAGCATCGGCAAAAAGGCTTATCTTCGCATCATAATCCGCTGCGGCGCGGTTTCCATTGGGGCTACCCCTCGCGGAGCTGCCGCCCCGGCGCGGTTATCATACTGTCTAACCTTTAATCAAACATACCCATGAACCAGCCATGCCCACAAGGCACCTGCAACAAGCGGCTGCTCGAGGTGCTCTCGCAAAACTTCGGCACGGTGACTGCTGCTGCCGCAGAAATCATCAATCTGGAGGCTATCCTGAACCTCCCGAAGGGGACGGAGCATTTCGTAGCCGACATACACGGCGAGCACGAGGCGTTCAGCCACATCCTCCGCAACGCCTCGGGCAACATCAAGCGCAAGGTGCAGGAACTGTTCGGCAACACGATGCGTGACGACGACATCCGCCAGCTCTGCACACTAATCTATTACCCGGAGCGGAAACTGGAGCGCATCAAGGAGGAAGAAGAGGGTGACATGACCGACTTCTACCACATAACGCTGCACCGTCTGGTAAAGGTGCTGCAGCGCGTGTCCTCGAAATATACCCGCTCTAAGGTGCGCAAGAACCTCCCCAAGCAGTATGCCTACATCATCGAGGAGCTCCTGCACGAGTCCCCTGCGGACATCAACAAGCAGAAATACTACAACCGCATCATCGAGACCATCATCACGACAGGCGAGGCGGACGCTTTCATCAAGGCGATATGCAATGTGATACAGCGTCTCAGCATCGACCGTCTGCATATCCTGGGCGACATCTACGACCGCGGCCCGGGTGCGCATATCATCATGGACAACCTGAGCCGCTACCGCTCGTATGACATACAGTGGGGCAACCACGACGCGCTGTGGATGGGCGCCGCTGCGGGCAACGTCTGCTGCATCGCCAATGTGCTGCGCATCTCGCTGCGGTATGCCAACATGGCGACACTCGAGGACGGCTACGGCATCAACCTCGTGCCGCTCGCCTCGTTTGCCATGGACGTGTACGGCGACGACCCCTGCGAGGTGTTCATGCCCAAAGTCCCGGCTGACGACACGGAGCACAACGAGAAGAGCCGCCGCCTCATAGCTCACATGCACAAGGCCATAAGCGTGATACAGTGGAAGCTCGAGCATGCCCTCATAGCGCAGCACCCTGAATGGCACATGGAGGCTCGTGACATCCTCCATACCATTGACCGCGAGAAGGGCACTGTCGAGATCGAAGGCCGTACATTCGAGATGCCTGACCTCAATTTCCCGACTGTCTCCAAGGAGAACCCTTACGAACTCACAGAAGAAGAGCGCGAACTGGTCGAGAAGCTGTCGCACTCGTTCATGATAAGCGACAAGCTGCGCCAGCACATGGACATCATGTTCTCTCACGGCTCTATGTACACCGTTACCAACTCCAACCTGCTCTTCCATGCCTCTGTGCCTCTGAACGAGGACGGCTCGCTCAAGGAGGTGGAAATACGCGGCCGCAAGTACAAGGGCAAGGCTCTGCTCGATGCCGTGGACTACCTGATGCGCTCGGCGTTCAACCCCGATGCTGACGCTGATGACCGCAAGTTTGCCATCGACTATTACTGGTATCTGTGGTGCGGCGCAGACTCCCCGCTGTTTGACAAGGGTAAAATGGCGACATTTGAGCGTTACTTCCTCGACGACAAGGATATACGCCACGAGGAGAAGGGTTTCTACTACAAGTTGCGCACTTCTGCCGACGTATGCCGAAGCGTCCTTGCAGCCTTCGGCATAGAGGGTGAGCATGGGCATATCATCAACGGTCATGTCCCCGTCAAGGCCTCCAAAGGCGAGACGCCTGTCAAGGCGGACGGCCTTATGATGGTCATTGACGGCGGCTTCTCCAAGGCGTACCACAACACCACCGGCATTGCAGGATATACGCTCATCTACCACAGCCGGGGCTTCCAGATGGTGCAGCACGAGCCTTTCACCTCTGCCGAGGACGCGGTGCTGCGAGGCACGGACATCGTTTCCACCACTCAGATAGTCGAGCTCAACTCCGACCCTGTGCGCGTGCGCGACACCGACATAGGCCGCGAGCTGCAGCAGCAGATCAATGAGCTGGAAGAGCTGCTCCACGCATACCGCACCGGAGCAATCAAGGAACGTAAATAACACACTATTCTATAACTGTTTTGAGGGGGGATGTCAATGCATGCGTTGGCATCCCCCCTGCCCAAACGACGGGACTATGGACAGAATGACCGAGGAACAACGCCGCCGCTGCATGGCTGCGATACACTGCCGCGACACCAAGCCTGAGCTCGTGGTGCGCAAGTTCCTCTTCAGCCGTGGCTTCCGATACCGGCTGAACCATCCCCGCCTGCCCGGGCGGCCAGATATCGTGCTGCGCCGATACCGTACTGTTATTTTTGTCAACGGCTGCTTCTGGCACGGTCATGAGGGCTGCCGGCATTTCACGCTGCCCAGGAGCCGCACCGAATATTGGCAGGCCAAGATAGACCGCAACCGCGAGCGCGACAAGCGTGTGACACAGCAGCTCACCGCCATGGGGTGGCATTGCATCACGATATGGGAATGTCAGCTGCTGCCCAAGGTGCGACAGCAGACCCTCGAGTCTCTCGTATATACATTGAGCCTCATCTACCTCGGCGACCGCAGCCCCGCCCGTGGGCTGCCGCGTCCGTACGCAGAGGGGGCTGCCGTCGTGCTGCATACGGCCGCAGAGCCGGAAGCTGCTTACGGCAAATCCGATAAATAGCAGCTCTCATGCGGGAATAGCAGTGGAGGCGGTGAAGGTGGCCTTTGAGGAGGCAGTTACTGTTTACTTCCGATGGTTTTCATCCAGATGTCACGATGTCGCTGAATGTCGATGCCTCGCAATGTCGGAGAGTCTGCTATCTGTGTGGAATCAACGCCTAAGTCAAGGAGTATCTGCACCGACTCGTAGAGAGTGTTGCGGGCCAATCGCGTAGTGGCTTTGGTGTATCGGCGGTAGCGCGGCGACAGGGCGGAGAGGTAGCGGCTGTAAGCGGCACAGCGTTCCAGCTCGGCGTATGCCAGTTGCGTCGCTTCGTGGCGGTATGCATTGTTTCCGGTCAGCTTCCACAGCCGCATGTATATCCGGGCCAGTTCTCCGCCGTTGGAGTAAGTCATGCCGCCGGTGAGGTTTGAGGCGTGAGGCACGATCTCGCTTGGAAACCATTTGCGCGACAGTTGTGCCAGCCGCAGAGCCTTGTCGCGGTCGGCGGGCAGAGAGTCGCGGTCGAGCAGCTGCAAGGCTGTGCTTGCCATGAGGTGACGGATTACATTGACCTGCATCCTCCCGGGCACGTCGACATAGTGTGCGCTGCTCACTCCGCAGTCGTTGAAGCGGCTGAGGATGATGTCTGCGGTGCGCGACAGCGACGTGTATTCGTCGGTCACGCCGAGTATGCGTGACAGCCCCTCGCGGTGTGTATATGCAGCCAGCCCTGCCTTGTCGTCATCGCCGAGCGCGGCAATCCAGCATACGGGACGCAGGCCGGCGTTGTTGGCGATGATGTCGAGTATCATCAGCTTTTTCAGGCGCAGGCTGCTGCGCCCGCCGGCGACGCTGCGCAGGTCAACGGTGACGGAGTCCGTTGCGCCGGGAATGGCGAACCGCAGGCTGTCGGCGGCGATGCAGAGGCGTTTGCCGGGCGTGGGCTTCTCGCGGAAGAGGCGGTGCAGTGCCTCGCGTGCATCGGCTGTGCCGCTGCCGATGTCAACGGTGTTGTATGCCTGCATGGCTACGGCGTTCATCTTTTCAGGTGGGATGGATAGTTTCACCGGCTTGCCGCCGCCAGTGGGCTGGGCGAGCTGGGCGATGTACCATGGCTGGGCGATGTATGCAAGGTTGACAGTGCGTATGTCAGTGCGCACCCCTTCGGTCTCCTGAATGTACCATAGCGGGAATGTATAGTTGTCGCCGTTCATGAACAGTATTGCGTCTTTCGGCAGCGGATTGACAATGTTGAGGGCGATGTTGCGGGTTATGGTGCGCCCGGAACGGTTGTGGTCGGGGAGGTTCTCGGCGAGCATGATGACCGGCGTGGCGACGACAGCCAGAGCCGCTGCCGCTGCGAGCGGACGGCGGACGGCACGCCAGCGTCGTCCCGCCCAAGCGGAGAGAGCGGCCTCGATGAGCGACGTTGCGCCGATGCCTATCCAGATGCACCAGGCATAGAACGAGCCGACAAACGAGTAGTCGCGCTCACGCGGCTGGCCGGGAGTCTGGTTCAGGTAGATGACTATTGCCACGCCCGTTAGTATGAACAGCAGCATGGTGACGGCAAACTGCCGGCGGCTTCGCGTGAACTGGTAAGCGATGCCCGCGATGCCCAGCAGCAGCGGCAGCAGCCAGTAGACGTGATGCCCGGGGTTGCCCCGGCCGATGTCGTCAGGCATCTTGCTGATGTCGCCGAGCATAAGATTGTCTATTGGGCTGATGCCTGTGATGAAGTTGCCGGCGTCGGATTCGCCCTGCGCGTACACCTCATTCTGCCGCCCCACGAAGTTCCAGAGCAGGTATCGGAAATACATGTAGCTCATCTGGTAGCCGCCGAGCATGGCGAGGTTCTGCCAGTATGTCGGGCGCAGCCCGGTCTCCTTGACGCGCTTCCCGGTCAGGTTGTCGTATTTCCCGACGGCGTTGCCTGCAGAATCCACGGCGTATGACACCTCGACGGTGTCCATATTCTCGCGGGTCATTCCCGCCCAGCCGCCGTATGCCTCGATGTCGTCGGGGTCGGTGCTGTATATGCGCGGAAACCACATATTCAGTTCCGGCGCGTAGCGCATCTTCTGCCCTATGAGCATGCCCGAATACTGCACGCGCCCGGTCGAGTCGGACACGGGGTGGTAAGCGGTCTTGCCGCCATAGCGGAACGGTCGCGTGTATGAAGCCGTCACGCGCCCGGTCACGGAGTCTTTCGCCATGTCCTCCACATAGAGCGGCTTGCTGTAGGGTGTAGGGCCGTAGAGCAGCGGGTCGCTGCCATACTGGTCGCGGTGGATGTATGACTGCAGGGCGAAGATGTTGCCTGGCGCGCCTTGGTTCATCGGCGGTGAGGCTGCGCCGCGTATCATGATCAGCGAATATGAGCAGTATCCCAGGAACAGCATCGCGGCAGACCATACGGCAATGTTGCATACGGCCATTGACATGCGCCGGCGGCACAGCACGCCGAGTGCGAGAAGCAATGCGCATATCGCCGCGCCGACGGCGATGTTCCCTCCGAAGGACAGCAGCCCGCAGAGCCACAGGGCGAGGGCGGTGAGCGTCAGCGAGAGTATGCGCCGCTTTTCTCCGTTGGTGGCGGCTGCGGCGGCTGTCAGGACTGCGAGGGTGACGGCAGCGTATGCCAGCACGCCGCTGTGCATGGGCAGGTGAAGCGTGTTGACGGCGAGCAGCTCCAGCGTGCCGGCCATTGCGAGGGCGGCGGGCATCATGCCGAAAAGGACGGCGGCAATGGCGACAAGGCTTGCGGCCATAGCCAGTATGAGCATACCGGGGCGCAGGTTGTCGCGGCGGTAGAAGAGTATCACGAGCGCGGACACTGGGAGTGTCAGCAGGTTGAGCTGGTGAACGCCGACGGCAAGGCCGGTGACGTATGCCGTCAGCACGAGGTATCGCGAGGCGTGCGGCTTGTCCATGTTCTCTCCCCATAGGAATGTCAGCCACAGCGACAGGGCTGTCAGCATAGCCGACATGGCGTATACTTCAGCCTCGATAGCGGAAAACCAGAACGTGTCGCTGACGGCGAGGCATAGAGCTCCGCACAGCGAGCCGCCGAGTATCATCAGCGTCTGCCTGGCAGTGTATTTGCCCCCATGCTCGGGCGGCACAATGAGGCGGCGGATGAATATCGTGAGGGTGAGGAACAGCAGCATGACGGCGACAGCGGAACACACGCCGCTCATCAGGTTGACCATGTATGCTTGTGTCTGGACAGACGGTGCGAGCATAGTGAAAACCCGTGCTGTGAGCATCCACACTGGGTTGCCAGGCGGATGTCCCGGCTCGAGGCGTGCCGCTGTGGTCACATATTCCGGGCAGTCCCAGTATGAGGCTGTCGGCTCTGCAGTGAGCGCGTACAGTGCCAGCGACAGCAGGAATGCCGCTGCCGCAATCCAGCGGCGCATCGACCGCATTTTATGCTCACTCACTTTTCTCATAGGTCAAAACTGTCAGGGGCGAACAGGGAGGCCTGTGCGCACGGGCCGAAGCTGCGGCGATGCAGCGGCGTGAGGCCGAGCGTCTGCAGCGCGAGGCGGTGCTGGCGCGTTGGGTAGCCCATGTTGCGCTCCCAGCCGTAGCCGGGGTATTGCTCCGCAGCGTGCCTCATGTACTCGTCGCGGTGCGTCTTTGCCAATATGGACGCGGCAGCTATCGACATATACTTGCCGTCGCCCTTGACCACCGTCGTGTGCGGTATGCCCCGGTAGGGGCGGAACTTGTTGCCGTCGATGAGCAGGTGCTGCGGGCGCACCGTGAGCGCGTCAACGGCGCGGTGCATCCCCGTAATCGACGCATTAAGGATGTTTATGCGGTCTATCTCCTCGGCTTCGACCATTACTACAGCCCAGGCTGCGGCTTTCTCCTCGATTATGGCACGCAGTCGCTCGCGGCTTGCCGCCGGCAGCTGCTTGCTGTCGTTCAGCTCTTCGCACACGAACCCTTCGGGCAGCACAACGGCGGCACACGCTACCGGACCGCACAGGCATCCCCTGCCAGCCTCGTCGCAGCCGGCTTCGACTGTTCCTGCATGCATATACGGCAAAAGCATTGTGCGGAAGGGTGTGTTGCGTCTTGTTTTGAAGGTTGAGCCGTGCTATTTGTCGCGGCTTATGATATAGTCGAAAATGTCGCGCAGCGACTGCCGCCACGGCGATTCGGGATATTTCAGTATGATTTCGTCGGCCTGCTGCTGCAGCTCGCGCATACGGGCGAAGGCATAGTCTATGCCGCCGTGCCGCTTGGCGAACTCGAGCAGTGTGGCTATCGCCGCCTCGTCGGGCGTGCCGCCCTCGAGGAGCGTGCGCATACGGCCGCTTTCCTCCGCAGGGGCGATGCGCAGCGCGTGCAGCAGCGGCAGCGTCACTTTCCCTTCGCGCAGGTCGTTGCCCGTGGGCTTGCCTATCTGCTTGGAGTCGAAATAGTCGAACACATCGTCCTTGATCTGGAAGCACAGCCCAAGCAGACGCGCATATTCCACCAGCGGGGCGTATGCCTCGGCGGGAGCGTCCACGGCCTCCGCGCCCATGCGTATGCAGTTGAGAAACAGCGAGGCGGTCTTCTTGCCTATCATGTCGAAATATTTCTCCTCTGACAGGACATGGTCACGCGCGTTGCATATCTGGTCTACCTCGCCCAGCGACAGCTCCTTGCCGAGATCGGAGATGGCGGATATTATCTCGATATGCCCTGTCCGGATGCCAGCTGCGAGGGCATTGGAGACGAAGAAATCGCCTACTAGGACAGCTATCTGGTTGCCCCACTGGCTGTTGATTGTGGGCAAACCGCGCCGCAGCTCCGTCTCGTCCACCACGTCGTCATGTATGAGCGAAGCGTTGTGGAGCATTTCGAGAGCAGCTCCGGCATGGAGAACCTTGTCGTTCACCTCGCCGAACATTTTCGCGCTCAAAATCACCAGGATAGGGCGTATTTGCTTGCCCTTGACTTGCAGATACGTCTCCACCACGCTGTTCATCATCTCGTTCGGAGTGGAAAGCGTGGCTCTCATGATGGCGTTCATCTCCGCTAGCTCGGGCGACAGACGCTCCTGGATGGTCTCAATTTTTTCCATAGCTGACAGCTGCAAAGTTACAAAATAATCCCGACAGCACCAAAACGCATTTTTGTGAGAAGCGGCGGCTGAAAATTCAGAAGCCGCCTCGTATCACTACGGAGCGGCTTCTGAATCAATTCAATAATTTTTCATGCTCTGCCCTCGTGGGACAGATTGATGCAAGTGTTAAACCTAAAACAAACAATTATTGCATTTGTCAATGAAAACTATCTTATTCTGAGAAGAATTTACTATTATCGTATCACGATAAATTACCCTTATTACGCTGCAAAGTTAGTCATTTATTTGTTACCTCACAAATAAAACTCAAGTTTTTTTGCATTATAATTTACGACAGTCTGTCAATGTGTGCGCTAACTGTTTGTCATACAGGATGTAACGTTTGTGTGACTACTGATTCCTGCGAGGCTTCCGAAGAGGGGGAAACATCTTGCGGACACGCAGCAACAGGTGTTCTATCGGCCCGGAGGCGATGACCAGGGTGGTTGCGGCGACTATCAGCAGCCCTCCGTATACTTCGCGTGCACTGATGCCCTGGTTGAGGATGACGACGCTCAGGACGACAGCTGTAACTGGCTCGAGTGCGCCAAGGATAGCGGTTGGCGTTGCCCCGACATACTGTATTGCCAGTGTTGTGCAGGTGAGCGAGACAACAGTTGGCAGCACGGCAAGCGAGATGACGTTGATCCAGTTATGCCAATGCGGCGGCATGGTGAGTTCTGTGCCGCAGAGTATGGGTATGACGAAGACCAGGCTGCCGAACAGCAGCTGGTAGAACAGCAGTACAGTAGTGGGTATCCCCTTGACCTTGCTGCTGACGTTGACGATGACGATATATAGCGCGTATGTCAGTGCCGATGCCATGACCAGCAGTATGCCAGTGGTGCTGAGGCTCACCCCGCCGGAGGTTTTGGCGAGCAGCGCCACGCCGCCGCTCATAAGCAAGAGGCACAGGGCGGTGACGACCTTGAATCTCTCGCGGTAGAATATCATCATGATTACCGCGACCATTATGGGGTAAATGAACAGCAGTGTCGAGGCGATGCCGGAGTTCATGTAGTTGTAGCTCTCAAACAGGGAGAGCGACGAGAGCCCCATGAGTATGCCAAGCGTGGCGACAGGCAACAGGCTTCCCTTTGGAAGGCGCAGGTTGCGCCCTCGCGCGAATATCATAGCCGCGAGTATAGGCAGCCCGAGCACATAGCGGAACAGCAGCACGGAGCAGGCGTTCATGCCCGCTTCGTACAGCGGTACGGCAAACGCGGGGTTGGTGCCGTAAGTAGCAGCGGCAAGAGCCGCAAACAGGTATCCTTTAGCTTTCATCTGTTGAGCAGTCAGAGAGAGGTCTCTTTTGTTCTTGGAGGGTCTACAGCCCGAAAATGTTGCGGACAACGGTCCATAGTATAATCGACGTGAGTATGACGGCAATCCCAGCCGGCGAATACAGCCGTGCGTACAGCTTGGGACGGCTGCGCCTCCACACCTCGGCGAGCAGCAGCACTGCGATTACGGGTATCATGCACAGCAGGAACGGGTTGCAGTGGAATGCCTCGCCCGCCTCGCCGTTCAACAGCGCGTGCAGCATGCGCTGGCTGCCGCAGCCGGGGCATTTCCACCCGGTGAGCGCATACACAGGGCATTTGGGCATCCATTGCGCCTGCATGGGGTCAAACGCCGCATATACGGCGGCCACTGATGCGGCGATAGCTGCGGCGGCGATGATGATTGCCGTGCGGCGGCTCATGTCCCGAATGCGCTGGCTACAATCATATACGGCAGATACAGCGTCGCGCTCAGTACCCCGAGGCAGAAGGACACTATAATCCATATCTGCGCCAGCCGCGAGGCACGGCGTGCGCCAGCGATGTCGCCGGCGTAGTATCTGCTGCTGACTCGAGAGGAGAATATTATAGCCAGCACGCCGGGGATGAAGCTGCACAGCAGCGTGACGATGATGGCCATGACCAGATAGCTTTGCGGCATCGGTTCAACAGCGGCGGCCGGCGGCGGAGTCTGCATCTGCGAGGGTGGCGGCGCGATTCCGGCATTCGGCGGCACGGCCTGGCCGGCAGCGGGTTGCGGTATCGGCGGCGGGGTGACTGCGGTGGCAGGGTCGTAGTCCACCTTCAGTGTCTGCGCCCACATCTCGTCAACCGAAGGCTTGGCTTCTGAAGGCTTGTCTTCAGCAGCCGGCTCCTCCTTGTCGTCCAGCCGGCGCAGGGCTTCCACTATGGCGCGAGGGTAGAGCGAGTATTCCACGCGGTGTATCTTCTGTTCCAGAGTCTGGGGCGTGTCTTCCGGGGTTATATCCACGGTGTCTTGCATTATTATCTCGCCGTGGTCATACTTGTCGTCCACATAATGGACAGTCACGCCCGACTGCTTTTCTCCGGCGGCGATGACCGCCTCGTGCACATGATGCCCCCACATCCCCTTGCCGCCGTATGCAGGCAGCAGCGCGGGGTGTATGTTGATGATGCGCTTCGGGAAAGCGTCCACTATCACCGGCGAGACGAAGCGCATGAAGCCGGCAAGCACCACGAGGTCTATGCCGTGGGCGTTCAGAATGTCTACTACCTGCTGCGGCTCGTTGCGCCATACGGAGGGCTTGACATATTGAGTCTCTACACCGAGCGGACGCATACGGTCGATCACGCCCGCGTCGGCATGGTCGGTGAGTACAAGCCGCACGCGCAGCAGCATGCCCTGGTTGAAGGTCTTGGCGATGTTCTCGGCGTTGGTGCCGGAGCCGGATGCGAGAATGGCTATGTTGTACATATATCGGTTTGCTTGAAAGTGTTTTATGTCAAATGGTTATACCTGCTGCATATCCACAAGCCGCCTGTAGTGGCCGTTCTTGGCGAGCAGCTGCGAGTGTGTGCCGCACTCCACGATGCGCCCTTGGTCCATGACGCATATCATGTCCGCGCCGACGATAGTGCTGAGGCGGTGCGCGATGACTATGGTCGTGCGGTCGCGCATCAGGCGTTCAAGCGCCTCCTGCACGAGCCGCTCGCTCTCGGTGTCGAGCGCGGAGGTGGCCTCGTCGAGTATCAGCACTGGCGGGTTCTTGAGTATCGCCCGCGCTATGCTGAGGCGTTGCCGCTGCCCGCCAGAGAGACGGCAGCCGCGGTCGCCGATGTTGGTGTCGTACCCCTCGGGGCTTGCCATGATGAAATCATGCGCGTTGGCTATCCGCGCAGCCTCCTCCACCATTTCGCGCGTCACCCCCTCCATGCCGAAGGTGATGTTGTTGTAGAATGTGTCGTTGAACAGGATTGCCTCCTGGTTGACGTTGCCCATCAGGTCTCGCAGGTCGGTCACGTCGTATCGGCGCACGTCCACGCCCCCTACAAGCACGCTGCCCGAATCCACATCCCAGAAACGCGGCACGAGGTCTACGAGCGTAGACTTGCCCGAGCCGGACTGGCCCACTATTGCCACGGTGCTGCCAGGCTTGATGTCGAGCGAAATGTGATCCAGCACCAGCCGGTCAGGCGTATAGCTGAAGCATACGTCGCGGAACTCCACGCCGACGTGACGGGCCTCCGTGCGGCTGGTATGCACCGCGTCCGCCGGGCTTTTGATCGGGTTGTCTGCCATGAGGATAGCGTCGATGCGCTGCATTGCCGCCATGCCCTTCTGTATGGTATATGTCGCCTTCGACAGGTCCTTGGCCGGATTGATGATGCTGTAGAATATCACCATGTAGAGGATGAACGTGGGCGCGTCAATGGCGGAATCGCCTGAAAGTATCAACGCTCCGCCGAACCACAGCACTATCGCTATCGCCGTCGTGCCGAGAAACTCGCTCATCGGGTGCGCCAGCGAGTTGCGCCGCGCTATGGCGTTTGACATCGAGAAGAACGACTGTGTCTCCGACGTGAACTTGCGCTCCATGTGCCGCTCGGCGTTGAACGCCTTGATGACACGCAGCCCGCCGATGCTTTCCTCGGCTGTCGAGAGAATTGTCCCCCATAGCTGTTGTGCACGCAGCGACTTGCGTTTCAGCGACTTGCCCACGCGCCCCATGACAAGTCCCGCCACCGGGAGCAGGATAAGCACGAAAATGGTGAGCTGCCAGCTGAAGAAGAGCATCGTCGCCAGGTAGACCACTATCAGTATCGGGTTTTTGAACAGCATGTCGAGGCTCGACATGACGGAAGCCTCGACCTCCTGCACGTCGCCCGAAAGGCGTGCCATGACATCGCCCTTGCGAGTGTCGGTGAAAAAGCCTATCGGCAGCGACAGTATTTTGGCGTACATCTGGTTGCGTATGTCGCGCACCACACCGTTGCGCAGCGGCACCATGAAGAACATGCTCAGGTATGACGCTCCAGTCTTGAGCAGCGTCATTACCACCAGCATCGCGGCGAGCGTGGCGAGCGCAACAGATGCGCCGCTGCTGTCGATGACAGTCTGCACATAATAGTAAAAGTTGTTGAATATCACCTCCTTGAAGTTGCCGCTTCCAAGTTCCATATAATGGTAGACCGTAGTGTCGATGCGGAACAGCATTTTCAATATCGGCATGATGAACGCAAACGAGAAGATGGTCAGGAACGCCGTCAGCAGGTTGAACAGGATGCTGAGCAGCACATTCCACTTGTATGGGAGGGCAAACCGGCGGAGCAGTGAGAAGAAGTCCTTCATAGGTGTCTGTCGCGTGGGTTAATCATACTTTGGGCGTGATTGTGAACGTAATCGTGCCCGAGACTGTCCCAGCACCCACCTTGGGTGTCCACTTGGACTTGCGTGCGGCATCCTCGCAGGCCTTGAGCAGATACCGCTCTGCGCCGCCGCTGGCTTTGGCGGAAGCGACTGTGCCGTCCTCGCGCACGGAGATGGTGACAGTGATAGTCACCTTGTTTTTCAACGCCACTGACGGTTTCGGGCAGCTGAGCATCTGTCGCCCGCGCGACACGCCCCTGACGCTTGCCGTTCCTGTGCCGCCCGTGCCGAAGCCGCCGGCTTTGCCGTCGGGCTTGCCGTTCTTGCCCGAGAAGCCCTTTGCCATCTTGCTGCTCACCTTTGACTCCTGTTTGTCGGTCTTCGGCGGCTCGACAGCCTTGACGGGGCTGGGCTGTTTCTGGGTCACAGGCTTCTCGCGTTGCGGCGCGGGCTTCGGGTTTTCGCCGCGAACTATGGTCTTGTCGCTTTCAGTCTCGGCCTTTTCCGGCTCCCCCTGCTCTGCTGGCGCTTCCTGCTGGTCTGCAATTTCGGGAGCATCCTCCTCGCCCTTGTCCTCGAGGACTTCAGGCTCGATGAAGAACTCCTCCTCTTCCGGCGGCTGGCTGACTTGAGCCGTTTGCATCAGGGCAAGGCTGTTCCAGCTGAGGCTTCCCAGGAAAAGCCACAGGAATATGAGTGCGAGTATGATGACAGTGGCCAGTCCGGCGACTACGCGGTCAAATTGTTCCTGCTTCATATTAGCTAAGCCTTGTTGTGTCTGTTATTATCGCACAGTCGGTCCGGCAATGCCGTCTGCAGCTGCGGCTTCGGCACGCTTCTGCACCTCGTCAACAGTCTGCGAGGCGCGTGTCGAAAGCACCATTTTCAGCCCGTTGCGTGCTGCCATGTCGAGCACGTCCACCACTTTCTCGTAACGGATGCTTTTGTCGGCATACAGTGCCACGGCACGCAGCGAATCCTGCTGCTGTATGAGGCGCAACGCCGCCATCAGCTCGTCGGCGGAAACCTGCTGCGGAGTGTTGGCGGGCGGTACGGAGTCGTTGCGGTCGGCGACCAGGTACAGGTTGTTCAGCGAGTCTATGTAGACCTCGGTGACGGGCTTGAGCTGTGTCGATTCCGTGCTTTCCGGCAGGTTTACCTCAATGGCGGCCGGGAAGATGATGGTCGATGTCACCATGAAGAAGATGAGCAGCAGGAATATCACGTCTGTCATCGACGACATGGAAAATGTCTCAAGCGGTTTGAATTGTGATTTGAGAGCCAAAACGCGGATGTGTTACTGGGTTATACACTTTTCGAGGAGAGGCACGCGGCGCGTCTCACTGCGCCGGCTCGTTGATGAGGTCCATGAACTCCATGGTCTTGGCCTCCATGCCCGTCATGACGCGGTTGACACGCGACACCAGGTAGTTGTAGGCAAACAGCGCGAGGATGCCGACCACAAGACCTGCCACTGTGGTGACAAGAGCCTCGTAAATGCCGCTGCTAAGCACCGTGATGTTCGCGCTCTGGCCGGCGGCGGCAAGGGCGTAGAATGCCTGTATCATACCTGTCACCGTGCCGAGGAAGCCGAGCATCGGCGCGCCGGCGGCAGTGGTCGAGAGCCATGTGAAGCCTCGGCTGAGAGCGGCCACCTCTATCGCTCCGCTGTTCTCGATGGCGGCAAGGACATCTCCCATGGGTCGGCCGATGCGGGTTATACCCTTCAGTATTAGACGCGAATAGGGGGTGTCGGTCTTGCGGCACAGCGATTCGGCGCTGGCCAGGTCCTCCTCATGCACATAGTCGCGGATGCGCTGCATGAAGGTCTTGTCCTCTCGCGACGCTCGCCCTATCGCGATGCATCGCTCTACGAAAATGTAGATGCTCACCACAAGGAGTATGGCAAGCGGTATCATCAGGTAGCCTCCCTCCATGGTCAGTGACCACAGGGACATGCTATCCTGTACGGCGGGTGCTGTTTCCATATTGTCGGGTTAATGTGTTGTGTCTTCGGTTGTTGTGTACGCTTATTTCAATAGGTCGCGGTAAGCGGCTATCGTGTTGCCGATGCCCATGTACAGGGCATCAGAGATTATGGCATGGCCGATGCTCACCTCGTCGAGGTAGGGCATCATCGAGTGAAAATAGGAGAGGTTGCGCAGGTTCAGGTCATGCCCGGCGTTAACGCCAAGACGGCAGTTGTGCGCGGCCTTGGACGCTTCGACAAACGGCGTGACGGCATTCTCGCGGTCAGTGTCGTATGCGTCGGCGTAAGGCTTGGTGTACAGCTCCACACGGTCTGCACCGGCCTGTGCCGCACGCTCCACCTGCACCGGGTCGGCATCGACAAATATCGACACACGTGTCGGTATGCGGTGCAGCCGCTCCACTGTCTCGACCAGAAACTTGAAGTTCGACACCACGTCCCAGCCGGCATTGGATGTCAACACGCCCGGCGCGTCAGGCACGAGTGTCACCTGCTGCGGGCGGACTGCCTCGACCAGCTGCAGGAACTCCTCGGCAGGGTAGCCCTCTATGTTGAACTCCGTTGTCACCACCTTCGCCAGGTCGTACACATCGGCACGGCGGATATGACGCTCATCTGGACGAGGGTGTACTGTAATTCCCTGTGCGCCAAGTTTTTCGCAATCTATGGCAAATTTGATGACATCGGGAATGTTCTCGCCACGGGCATTGCGCAGGGTGGCTACCTTATTTATGTTTACACTCAGTCGTGTCATGGTCTGTCTGCAAATATACAGTTGAAAATCAGGGTTGATAAAAGTTAAACAAACAAGAATTGCCCGGAAGTGCGGTTATTCGGCGCAATTTTTGTACCTTTGGAGCGTGAAACCAGCGGTCGGGCATCGCCCCTTGGGATTGCAAAAGTAGGAAAAATATCCGAAACCGCCGCTACAACACATATAAATAATGACCGCAAAGGACATCATATCGCACGACATCACTGGCTCGACGGCGGCTGCGCAAGCTCCGCAGGTGGGCGTAGACACGTCTGTCTATGACCTGATACCCGCTCTCGCCGAAAGCCCGACGCATACCCTGTCGGTACGGCAGGACGGCACGGAACTCGGCACGATAGACTGCACCTCGCTGCTGACGGCTCTGGCCTCCGGCATCACGATGCGCGGCGAGTGCTCGACCGTGATGCTCGAATGTGCTCCTGCCGACTACTCCGCCTCGATGATTGCCCACGCGGTCGAGGACGTGGATGCAACTCCGCTGAATATCAACGTCTCGCAGCCCGCAGATGCCGGCGGCGAGATGCAGGTGTCCTTGCGCATCAACCGCCGTGACCCCGAAGCCGCCATACGCAGCCTCGAGAGGTACGGTTTTCGCGTGGTCGAGGCTTACGGCTCGACCGAATCGCCGACGGCCCTGCAAGAACGGTTGGCTGCCCTGCAAGCGTACCTGAACGTATAATCCCATGCCAGACACGACGCGACACATAGCCATCTGCGGAAACAGGTATCAGCAAGGACACCTGCGCCTGCTGTCGCGTATGCTGCGCCTGCTGGCAGACTCCGGCTTCACCCTCGACATCCACCACGACTTCTACGACTACCTGCGCGATACCGGCATCGACTTCCCGGCCGGCACTCGCAAAGCCACCTCATTGAGACCCTCTGCCGAGGCCGTGGTGAGTGTCGGCGGCGACGGCACTTTCCTGCACACCGCCGCATGGGTAGGCGACACCGGCATACCCATAATCGGCATAAACACCGGCCATCTCGGCTATCTGGCGCATTTCGCCGTCGATGACATGGACGAGGTGGCAACCGCGTTGCGCGACTGCACGCTTCGCGTCGAGCAACGGTCGATGCTGACTGTCCGCGTCGATGACGCGCTGCTTGATGCCCCTGCCACACTCAACGCCCTCAACGAGGTGGCGGTGCTGAAAGACGACACCTCGTCGATGATAAGCGTCAGCACATGGATTGACGGCGACTTCCTCGCCGAATACAGCGGCGATGGGCTCATCTTCTCGACAGCCACCGGCTCTACAGGCTACAACATGTCCGCTGGCGGGCCGCTGATGCAGCCCGGGCTTGACGCGCTGCTGATAACCCCCGTCGCTCCCCACTCGCTGACATTGCGCCCCCTCGTGGTGAGCGGTAATTCCCGGCTGACAGCCTGCACGCGCACTCGCGTAGGCCGTTACCGCGTCAGTGTAGATGGCCGCTCCTTCACCCTCCCTGCCGACAGCACTGTCGAGATAAGCCGCGCCCCCTTCCGCCTGAACGTGCTGGTGCGCCAAGGCAGCAACTTTGCCGAAACCCTCCGCCGCAAACTCGGCTGGGCATACCGCACCAACTGATTTCTTGTCTCTGTTTTCCTTTGCAATGTATTGAGTTGCAGTGTGTTGTGATTTTATTGCAAGAATATTGGCGGAAATGTTTGGAGGCAACGATAAAAAACAGTATATTTGCGGCGTAAAAGGAATTGAACCTGCTATTCGCACTATTACGACATCTCCCGGGTTTAATACAGATGCCGAGATAAGCGAAAGCCAGAACAATTCCGAAGTATATAACCTCTTAATGTTTAATTAGATGACTATTGTGAAATCAAGACAAGTGCTGACGAGTTTAAGTCAGCTGGAAACGTGTACGGACACGACGTTTATTATCCAAAACACAATTAGGGCAGCAGCCGGAGTGGAAACAATTTCGATAGCCAGCGGAGTGTCGCTGGTGTTCGAGGGAGGAATGATAGCTGGAGCATTGAGCGGAGGTTCGGAACAGCCTCTTACGCTCGTCGGCAATTTTACGTCGGTAGAAGCACCCATTACTCAGATTTTCGGAGACACCGTCACCGCAAGCGGCTACTGGCACATTGACCGCGCATACCCACAGTGGTTCGATGCTGTAGCCGGCACGCAAAGTTACGATACAGCAAATCCTCACGACTGCTCCGTTGCTATTAACAAGGCTGTTGAGATGAAGATGTCGGGCGAGGTGTTCCTGCCAGCCGGCGTATACCTTGTGTCGCACACCATCCGCTTGCGCCACGGCATAAACCTGATCGGCGACAGCGCCACCCGCACTAAATATTCCCAAAATGTGAAAACTGGCAAGGAAGAAGAAGTGAGGCCTGATGCGGGCATGGTTGACGGCTGGGGTCGTGCGTCGTTTATCACTCCTTTTTTTGAGAACGGCAAGGACTTTTTCGTAGCTGACAAGCTGAATGGCGCAGGGGGCGCGGCAATAGTTGCTGTAAACATCAAGCAGCCGAAAGTACAGAGTAGTCTTACGAAAGTTGCTGCTGGAGGAGGTCTCACTCCCACACCGGCCGACGAGGAAAAACCTGCAGCCGATGTGAACTACGCTCATCCGTTCGGCTCGATAGAGCAGATTTACTTCTACAACCCAAACTATAGGACGAAGACATCGGAAGCCAAGGATTGTGCAGACATATCTCAGAAGGTCTGCTGCCTTGTGGCAGGAGGATTCTCGTTCCGCCATGTATTCTGGGAGAACTTCTGCCGCGCGATAAAGTGGACAGACGAGTACAACGACTCCAAGACCATCTACCGCTGCAACATCCAGACATATTTAGGTGACGCGGTACTTGAAAAGATCGGAGTGCCGACAGCGTTGCCGTACCTGATAGACTCACGTGGCTGCGGCGACGCGATGATCATAGACGGCTGTCACCTTGACCGTGGTGTATACAATGAGCCTGGGGAAAATATCTCCCTACTGCCTCGCAAAGAGTATCAGTTGTACAAAGGGATTGCATTGCGTACATGCCTTGGCGGTTCGATACGCAACAGCATAATCCACAGTGACAT
>CAKUKR010000010.1 GCA_934663645.1 uncultured Muribaculaceae bacterium
CATGACTATCCGGTTGTTCTCGTTCAAATTAAACATGGCTTTTTTGCCGCAAAGTTCGCAATCAAAACCGCCACCCGAAAGCCGGCTTGTTTCGGATGCTTACCTTGTTTCGGATGCTTACGAATCAGGCATAAAAGACAAATGTGCGACCCACAGCGGGTCACACATTCATCTGTATCTAGGGATGCGGCATTAGCCGCAATACTACATTACTCAGCCTTAGCTTCCTCAGCTGCGGGAGCTGCTGCTTGTACAGCCTCAGCCTTGGGAGCAGCCTTCTTGCTGCTGCGGCGTGATCTCTTGGCCTTGGCCGGCTTCTTCTCGGTATCCTTCAGCATATTCTCGTTGAAGTCTACCAGCTCGATGAAGCACATCTCGGCATTGTCACCCAGACGATGACCGGTCTTCAAGATGCGGCAGTAACCGCCCGGACGGTCAGCGACCTTCTCGCCTACAACGGCGAAAAGTTCCTTGATGCTCTCCTTGTTCTGGAGGTATGAGAACACGATGCGGCGGTTCTGGCCGTTATCGACCTTGCTGCGGGTGATCAGCGGCTCTACATATACTCTCAAGGCTTTTGCCTTAGCAAGAGTAGTTGTGATTCTCTTGTGGAGGATCAACGATGAAGCCATGTTCGACAACAGCGCGTCGCGATGGGCTTTCTTACGGCTCAGGTGGTTGAATTTCTTATTATGTCTCATGGTGATCTTTAGTCTCTGTCTAATTTATACTTTGATATGTCCATCCCGAAAGTGAGGTTTTTCGATTCAAGTAGCTGATCGAGTTCGGTAAGGGACTTTCTTCCGAAATTGCGGAATTTCAGCAAGTCATTCTTGTTGAAGCCCACCAGCTCGCCCAGTGTCTCAACCTCTGCACTCTTCAGGCAGTTCAGTGCTCGCACTGACAGAGACATGTCGGACAGCTTGGTCTTCAGAAGCTGGCGCATCTTGAGTACATCCTCGTCAAACTCTTCATCGTCTTCATCGACTGGAGTCTCGAGTGAGATCTTGTCATCAGTGAACAGGAGGAAATGCTGAATAAGGATTTTGGAAGCCTCCTTCAGCGCGTCTTTCGGATGTATAGAACCGTCGGTCGTCACCTCGATGAGCAGCTTCTCATAGTCGGTCTTCTGCTCCACGCGATAGTTGTCAACGACATACTTCACGTTCACTATCGGAGTATAGATAGAGTCAATGGCGATGACGTTCAGATCCTCGCCCTCCATCATCTCGCGGTTCTCGTCTGCGGGAACCCATCCGCGGCCTCTGTTGACAGTGAACTCCAGATGCATTGATGCCCCCGTGGCGAGATGGCATATCTCAAGCTCCGGGTTCAATACTTCAAATCCGCTCAATGCCTTACCCAAGTCACCTGCTTTGAACACGTCAGTGCCCGAAATCGTGACTGACCCCTTCTCGGTGTCATGGTCGTCTGTGGTCTGCTTGAAACGCACGCGCTTGAGGTTGAGGATGATGTTGGTAACATCCTCACGCACTCCGGGAATCGTGTCAAACTCATGCGCTACGCCATCGATGCGTATCGAACAGATGGCGAAGCCGCCCAGCGAAGAGAGGAGGATGCGGCGGAGCGCATTGCCGATGGTCTGGCCGTAGCCTGGCTCCAACGGACGGAACTCAAATTTCCCGAAAGACGGCTTGTCTTCCAGCATCACTACTTTTTCAGGCTTTTGAAATGCTAAAATGGGCATGGGACTCTACTGTTTATTATTTAGAATACAACTCTACGATCAACTGCTCTTTGACTGTCTCAGGGATGTCCTCACGCTGTGGCACGTGAAGGAACTTGCCTCCCTTGATACTGTCATCCCACTCGATCCACGGATACTTGCTGTGGTTGAAGCCTGCGAGAGCATCGCTTATCACCTCCAGTGACTTGGAACGCTCACGAACAGCCACAATGTCGCCGGGGCGTACATGGTATGAGGCAATGTTGACCACCTTGCCGTTTACTGTGATATGCTTGTGAAGCACTATCTGGCGGGCTGCAGGACGCGACGGAGCAATACCCATACGGTATACCACGTTGTCGAGACGTGACTCAAGGAACTGCAGCAGAACCTCACCTGTAATGCCCTTGGTGCGGGCTGCCTTCTCGAACAGGTTGCGGAACTGACGCTCCAGCACACCGTAAGTATACTTCGCTTTCTGCTTCTCACGCAGCTGCTGACCATACTCCGAGACTTTTCTTCTGCGGTTGTTGCCATGCTGTCCTGGCGGATAGTTCTTCTTTGCCAGCACTTTATCCTCGCCATAGATGGCCTCGCCAAACTTTCTGGCGATTTTTGTTTTCGGACCTGTATATCTTGCCATTTGTTTCTTGTTTCTTTGCGCCTATCTGTTTCATTGCCTCTTAGCGACAGCCGCGACTGTCGAGAGAAAGATGCGGGACAGTCTTTTCGCATTCAAGGCCAGTGTACACAGATGGCATACTTGGTTGTTTTCTTTCTTCAGCCGCTTGCCATACAGCAATCGGCCCCAGTTCTTTCTTTACACGCGTCTTCTTTTGGGAGGACGGCAGCCATTGTGCGGCAGCGGTGTCACGTCGATGATCTCAACCACCTCGATGCCGGCACCGTGGATAGTACGGATAGCCGACTCGCGACCGTTGCCCGGTCCTTTCACGTAAGCTTTTACTTTGCGTAATCCCAAATCGTATGCCACCTTGGCACAGTCCTGTGCTGCCATCTGGGCAGCGTAGGGTGTGTTCTTCTTTGAGCCACGGAAGCCCATCTTGCCAGCTGAGGACCAGGAGATGACCTGTCCCTCCGTGTTGGCAAGGCATACGATGATGTTGTTGAAAGAGGAATGAACGTGAAGCTGACCCATTGCGTCAACCTTGACGTTTCTCTTCTTTGCTGCGACTGTCTTTTTTGCCATACTGTTATTTTATTTTGTAGCTTTCTTCTTGTTGGCGACCGTTTTCTTGCGGCCCTTGCGGGTACGCGCATTGTTCTTGGTGCTCTGTCCGCGAACCGGAAGGCCGATACGGTGACGGATGCCGCGATAGCAACCGATGTCCATCAGTCGCTTGATGTTGAGCTGGATCTCCGAGCGGAGGTCACCCTCTACCTTGTACTCGTTCTGGATCACCTCACGCACTGCTGCGGCCTGGTCGTCCGTCCAGTCCTGTACCTTGATGTCGCGGTCCACACCCGCCTTCTCCAATATGGTCTTGGCCGCGCTGCGACCGATGCCATAGATATATGTCAAGGCGATTTCGCCTCGCTTGTTTTGCGGCAAGTCAACGCCGACGATTCTTACTGCCATATATTACTTCTGAATTAGTTTGCAAAGGTAATAAAATTATCCTTGACGCTGTTTGAATTTGGGATTTTTCTTGTTGATTACGTATAATCTTCCTTTGCGACGCACAATCTTGCAGTCGGGCGTGCGCTTTTTGATTGAAGCTCTTACTTTCATATCTGTGTTTATTTGTATCTGAATGAAATGCGTCCCTTCGACAGGTCATAGGGGGACATCTCCACCTTTACCTTGTCGCCGGGAAGGATTTTGATGTAGTGCATACGCATCTTCCCCGAGATGTGCGCGGTTATCACATGCCCGTTCTCGAGCTCAACCTTGAACATCGCGTTTGACAACGCTTCGAGGATTACACCGTCTATTTCTATTGCTGCTTGCTTTGCCATGCCAGTGACGATTTTACGACGCTCCCGAGACAGCGGCCTCTATGTAATCGAATGTCGTGAGTATCTCCGGGTGTTCGCCGTTGATAGCTATTGTATGCTCGAAATGAGCCGACGGCTTGCGGTCCCGTGTGCGGCACTGCCACCCGTCTCGCTCTATCACGATATTCTTGCTCCCCATGTTGATCATCGGCTCTATGCAGATGGTCATGCCGTCGCGCAATACCGCGCCGATGCCCCGGCGGCCGTAGTTTGGCACTTCGGGGTCCTCGTGCATGCTCTTGCCGATGCCGTGGCCGCACATCTCGCGCACCACACTGTACCCATGACGCTCGCAGTATGTCTGCACCGTGTTGGCGATGTCGCCGACACGCTTGCCGGCCTTGGCGGCAGCGATGCCCTTGTAGAGCGACGCCTTGGTCACCGTCAGCAGGTCAAGCGTCTTCGGGTCAACCTCGCCTACGGCAAACGTGTAGCACATGTCGGCATTGTAGCCGTTCAGTTCCGCCACACAGTCCGTGCCGACGATGTCTCCCTCCCGCAACATATAGTTGGAGGGGAAGCCGTGCACCACAGTCTCGTTGACCTCAATGCAGAGGGTTCCAGGGAAACCGTGATACCCAAGGCAAGTGGGCTTACCCCCGTTGTCGAGGATAAACTCACGTGCTATGGTATCGAGCTGCAGCGTGGTGACACCAGGGCGGACGGCCTTGGCAACCTCGCCAAGCGCCCGGCTGAGCAGGTCTCCTGCTGCACGTATCAATTCGATTTCTTCCGCTGTCTTGAGATAAATCATTTATATGTATATCTGTCTTCTCTATGACTTAAAAAGCGGCGCTGCCGGTTGTGCGGCCTTTGATGCGGCCGTCCTTCATCAGTCCGTCATAGTGGCGCATCAGCAGATGACCCTCGATGATGCGGAGTGTGTCAAGTATCACACCCACGAGGATCAGCAGCGATGTCCCGCCGAAGAATGACGCGAAGCTGCGGTTCAGTCCGCAGACATGCGCTATCGCCGGGAGGATAGCCACAATGCCCAGGAAGATTGAGCCGGGGAGCGTGATGCGCGACATGATCGAATCCAGGTAGTCCACAGTCGGCTTACCGGGCTTGATGCCGGGGATGAACCCGTTGTTGCGCTTCATGTCTTCGGCCATCTGCGCTGGACGTACCGTGATGGCAGTGTAGAAATAGGTAAAGGCGACGATCATGAGGAAATACAGGATGTTGTATGTCCAGCCGTACATGTCGGTCAGCGCACCCCAGAATCCGGTACCGGAAGTGGAGAAGCCAGCGAGAGTGACGGGTATGAACATTATCGCCTGAGCGAAGATGATAGGCATAACGCCAGCGGCGTTAACCTTCAGAGGTATGTACTGGCGGGCACCGCCGTACTGCTTGTTGCCCACGATACGCTTAGCGTACTGCACAGGCACCTTGCGAGTGCCCTGCACGAGCAGGACTGCACCGGCGATGACTGCCACCAAAATCACGATTTCAATGAGGAATATCACCAGACCGCCACCTGCGGAGTTGAGGAGTCGACCGGTAAATTCCTGGATAAATGCCTCCGGGAGACGGGCGATGATACCGATGAGGATGACGAACGAGATACCGTTGCCTACACCCTTCTGGTCGATACGCTCACCGAGCCACATGATGAACATGGAGCCTGCCGCAAGCACTATGGTCATGAACGCAATGGTCCAGAACCCCATCTCAACGTGTCCGCCTGCAGATGCAATCTGATACTTCAGGTTCATCAGGTAGGCCGGACCCTGCACCAGCAATATGAGCACTGTCAGGTAACGGGTGTACTGGTTGAGCTTCATGCGACCGCTCTCTCCCTCACGCTGCATCTTCTGGAACGAAGGGAGCACCATGCCGGCCAGCTGTATCACAATGGACGCAGTGATGTAAGGCATGATACCGAGTGCAAATATTGATGCCTGCGAGAAGGCGCCTCCGGAGAACATGTCGATGAGCTGCATCAGTCCGTCCGAGGTGAAATTCTTGAGTGCAAGCAGGCTGTCAGGGTCGATGCCCGGCAACACTACGTAGCATCCGAAACGGTAAATGATGACAAGCAGCAGCGTTATGCCGATGCGCTTGCGCAAATCCTCTACGCTCCAGATATTTTTGACTGTCTGAATAAATCCCATTTTGATTACTTTTCTGGTTTGATAGCTTTGCCTCCGGCAGCCACGATAGCCTCCTCGGCCTTCTTGGAGAAGGCGTCAGCGTGCACCTCGACGGCAGTGCTTATGCTGCCGCCGGCGAGCACCTTGACAAGGGCTTTCTTGGATACCAGGCCGGCATTGCGGAGATCCTCAACTGTGATGGTAGTCAGGCTGCGTGCCTGTGCCAGCGTCTCGATTGCGTCAAGGTTGAGAGCCTTGTACTCGACGCGGCTGAGGTTGTTGAATCCGAATTTGGGCACACGGCGCTGGAGAGGCATCTGACCGCCCTCGAAACCGATTTTGCGCTTGTATCCGGAACGCGACTTGGCGCCTTTGTGACCACGGGTCGAAGTACCGCCGTAGCCGCTGCCGGGACCGCGTCCTATGCGCTTGTTACCTTTGTTGCTGCCGGGAGCCGGTTTGAGATTATGTAATTCCATTGTTGATTCTGATTTAAAGTTTTGTGACTTGTACCAGGTGGCTCACTGCCTTCACCATGCCCATTATCGAGGGGGTGTCCTCCTTGACCACTGTATGGTTCATCTTATGGAGACCCAGCGCATCGAGAGTGCGTTTCTGTACGGCAGGGCAGTTGATGCGGCTTTTGATCTGCTTGATTTCGATTTTTGCCATTGACTTCTATTATTTGCCGTTAAACACTTGTTCCACTGTGATGCCACGCGCTGCGGCTATCTGTGCCGGGCTGCGCAGCTCTGCCAGTGCCTCGATGGTTGCCTTGACAAGGTTGTGGGGGTTGGATGAACCCTTCGACTTTGCCAGCACGTCGGTGATGCCCACGCTCTCGAGCACTGCACGCATGGCGCCGCCGGCCTTCACACCTGTACCAGTAGATGCCGGACGGATGAAGATGCGGCTGCCGCCGAACTTGGCTGCGACCTCATGGGGGATCGTCCCCTTGTGCACAGGCACCTTAATCAGATTCTTCTTGGCAGTCTCGACGCCCTTGGCGATGGCTGCCTGAACCTCGTTGGCTTTGCCAAGGCCCCAGCCGATGATGCCGTCCTCGTTGCCTACCACGACAATGGCGGCAAAGCTGAACGCGCGTCCACCCTTTGTGACCTTAGTCACGCGGTTGATGGCTACCAGGCGGTCTTTCAGCTCCAAATCATTGGTTGATTTTACTCTATTGAATGTCTTTGCCATGAGATGTACTATTAAAATTTAAGACCGGCCTTGCGGGCTGCGTCTGCCAGTGATTTCACTCTGCCGTGGAACAGGTATCCGTTGCGGTCGAACACGACCTCTGTGATACCGGCCTCCATGGCCTTCTTTGCTATAGCCTCTCCCACCTTAGCGGAGATTTCGACCTTAGTGCCCTCCTTGATGTCTCGGGAGTCAGCGGCACACAGCGTGCAGCCGCGAAGGTCGTCGATGAGCTGTACGTAGATGCCCTTGTTGGAGCGGAACACACTCATGCGGGGACGCTGTGCCGTTCCCTTGATCTTTCCGCGTATACGGGCCTTTATCTTGTTTCTTCTTGCTATCTTGGATATCATGGTTTCCTAATTTAATTATTTGGCATTTGCCGATTTACCAGACTTGCGGCGGATAACCTCGCCGACAAACTTGATACCCTTGCCCTTGTAAGGCTCGGGCTTGCGCAGCGAGCGTATCTTGGCGCAGACCTGACCGAGGAGCTGCTTGTCGGCAGACTCGAGGATAATCAGCGGGTTCTTGTTACGCTCTGACTTGGCCTCTACCTTTATCTCCTTAGGAAGCTTGATGAAAATAGCATGAGAGAATCCGAGAGCCAGTTCCAGCACTTGGCCGGTCGATGTGGCACGGTATCCCACACCGACAAGTTCCATCTCTTTCTTGTATCCGGCGGAAACGCCTACCACCATGTTGTGTATCAGGGCGCGGAAGAGACCGTGCTGCGCGCGGTGCTCGCGGTCGTCGCTGGGGCGTGTCAGCACCAGCTTGCCGTCTTCCTGTGCAACGTTGATTTCGGGGTTGATGGTCTGGCTCAGTTCGCCTTTCGGACCTTTGACTGTTACTACATGGTCCTTTACCTGTACGGTCACGCCTGCAGGTATTTCTATGGGAGCTTTTCCTATTCTTGACATATCGATACCTCCTGATTAGTAAACGTAACACAATACTTCACCGCCGATCTTCTCCTCCTTGGCCTGCTTGTTGGTCATCACGCCACGTGAGGTGGAAAGGATGGCGATGCCCAGACCGTTCAATACGCGCGGCATGTCCTTGTAGCCGGTGTACTGACGCAAGCCAGGGCGCGAAACACGACGCAGACAGCGGATTGCGCTCTCCTTGTCTGCCGGATTGTACTTGAGGGCGATTTTGATGTTGCCCGCAGGGGTAGTGCCTTCCTCGAACTTGTAGTTGAGGATGTATCCCTGCTCAAAGAGAATCTGAGTGATTGCTCTCTTGATTTTAGATGACGGGATTTCCACCACGCGGTGTCCTGCGCGGATGGCATTTCTGAGTCTCGTCAGGTAATCTGCTATTGGATCAGTCATTTGTTTGATTTTTAAATTGATTCAGGAGCCCTGAACAATATTTAATTATCTCTGTATGTCTTGTTGTGACCGGCGCTGCTGCGCCCGGCACCTCTACACGTAACGCGAGAGGTGCGGGCTTTATTGTGTGCAGCCGGCGCAAAATGACACGGGCACCCCCTGGGGGTGCGGTGTGTCACCAGCTTGCCTTCTTGACGCCGGGTATCAGGCCTGCCGAAGCCATCTCGCGGAACTGGATACGTGAGATGCCGAACTGACGCATATATCCTTTCGGACGGCCTGTGATCTCGCAACGGTTGTGAAGACGAACTCGCGAGGCGTTACGGGGCAGCTTCTGGAGCTTTGTGAGAGCCTCGTAGTCGATGTTGCCGTTTTCGTCGGCGAGGGCAGCCTTCTTGAGGGCAGCCTTGCGCTCGGCGTATTTGGCAACCATGCGCTGACGCTTCACTTCACGCGCTTTCATTGATTCTTTTGCCATGTGTCTTATTTTTTGAAGGGTAAACCGAATTTCTTGAGCAATGCGAATCCCTCCTCGTCAGTGTTGGCAGAAGTCACGAATGTGATGTTCATACCCTGCAGCTTGGGGACATTGTCAATGTTGATCTCCGGGAAAATGATCTGCTCGGTGATGCCGAGAGTGTAGTTGCCGCGTCCGTCGAGCTTGGAGTTGATACCCTTGAAGTCACGGATACGGGGCAGTGCCACACGCACGAGCCTCTCGAGGAATTCGTACATTCTGTCGCGACGGAGGGTGACCATCACGCCAATGGGCATTTTCTTGCGCAGCTTGAAGTTTGAGATGTCCTTGCGCGACACAGTAGCAACGGCTTTCTGGCCGGTAATGGCTGTGATCTCGTTGATTGCAGTCTCGATGAGCTTCTTGTCCTGAGTGGCAGCGCCGAGGCCCTGATTGATGACAATCTTCTCGAGGCGAGGCACCTGCATCACTGTAGTATAGTTGAACTCCTTGGTGAGCTCAGGAACGATACGCTCCTTATAGTCTTTGCTAAGTGTAGTGCTCATGGTTATTTGATCTCCTCTCCTGATTTTTTAGAATAACGAACTGTCTTTCCAGCCTCATTCTTGCGGCGGCCGATGCGGGTCGGCTTGCCAGACTTGGGGTCGATGAGATTGAGGTTGGAAATGTGAATGGGAGCCTCCATCTGCACGATACCTCCCTGAGGATGCTTGGCTGTCGGCTTGGTGCTCTTCGAGACCATGTTCAGACCTTCCACAAAGGCACGGTTCTTCTTGACCTGCACCTCGAGGACACGACCGGTCTTGCCCTTGTCGTCGCCGGCATTGACATAGACCGTGTCACCCTTTTTAATATGAAGTTTTGCCATATTTGCTCTATTTATTGGATTAAAGCACCTCGGGTGCAAGTGAGACGATTTTCATGTTCGCGGCACGGAGCTCGCGGGCTACCGGTCCGAAGATACGAGTGCCTCGGATATCCCCGTCATTCTTGAGGAGAACACAGGCGTTGTCGTCGAAACGGATGTAGCTGCCATCCGGACGGCGGATTTCCTTCTTGGTACGCACCACGATAGCCTTTGAGACTGTACCCTTCTTGACTTCAGAGGAGGGGATGGCGCTCTTGATAGTCACAACGATTATATCGCCCACTGAAGCATAACGGCGACCAGTACCGCCAAGCACATGGATGCAGAGTGCTTCTTTCGCACCACTGTTATCCGCTACTGTCAAACGTGATTCACTCTGTATCATAATTACTTAACTTTTTCGATGATTTCTACAAGTCTCCATCTCTTGGTCTTGCTCAGGGGGCGTGTCTCCATCAGGCGCACAGTGTCGCCGATTGAGCACTCGTTCTTCTCGTCATGAGCGTGGTACTTCTTTGTCTTGTTGACAAACTTGCCGTAGATGGGGTGCTTCTCCTTCCACTTGATTTCGACTGTGATGGTCTTGTCAGCCTTGTTGCTGGAAACAACCCCAATTCTTTCCTTTCTTAAATGTCTTTTTTCCATTTTCGTTGATTGATTAGAGGGATTATTCGTTTACTGACTTGAGAGCAGCGAGCTCTTTCTGACGCAGGATAGTCTTCATTCGGGCAATCGCGCGACGGTCAGCGGTGATCTTCGCGGGATTGTCGATGGGAGAGATCGCGTGCGTTACTTTCAATTCACGATAAGCCTTCTCTGCGGCCTCGATGCTGGCCTGCAGCTCCTGAATGCTTAATTCCTTGATTTCTTCCTTTTTCATTGGTTATAAATAGAGTTTTAGATGTTCTGTGAGGGGTCATAGTCCCTGCGGACTACAAACTTGGTCAGCACCGGGAGCTTCTGGGCTGCAAGGCGCAGCGCTTCCTTGGCGACATCGTAGCTTACGCCTTCCACCTCGATGATGATGCGTCCGGGGGTAACAGGTGCCACGAAGCCTTCGGGATTACCTTTACCCTTACCCATACGCACCTCGGCAGGCTTCTTCGTAATGGGTTTGTCCGGGAAGATGCGTATCCAGATCTGGCCCTGACGCTGCATGTAACGTGTTACGGCGATACGAGCAGCCTCAATCTGACGGCCTGTGATCCACTTGGATTCGAGGGTTTTGATGCCAAACGAGCCGAAAGCCAGCTGGTTACCTCTCTGGGCTTCACCCTTCATACGCCCCTTTTGCGAGCGGCGGAATTTAGTTTTTTTCGGTTGTAACATTGTCTTTCAGTTGTTTAACGGTTGCTGTTCTTCTTGTTGCGGAAACCGCCCTTTCTGCCGCCAGGGCGAGAGTTATCCTTCTGCCCGATAGCGTAAGAGGGAGTGAGTTCGTGCTTTCCGTAGATTTCGCCACGGCAGATCCACACCTTGATGCCGACGATGCCGACCTTGGTGAGAGCCTCTACGAGCGCGTAATCGATGTCAGCGCGGAGAGTGTGAAGCGGTGTGCGTCCCTCCTTGAACATCTCGGAACGAGCCATTTCAGCTCCGTTGAGACGGCCGCTGACCTGGATCTTGATGCCCTCCGCGCCCATGCGCATAGTTGAGGAGACGGCCATCTTGACAGCACGGCGGTAAGCCACCTTGTTCTCAATCTGGCGAGCCACGTTGGCAGCCACGATTTCAGCGTCGAGCTCGGGGCGCTTGATTTCGTGGATGTTTATCTGAACTTCCTTGGAAGTGAGGTTCTTGAGTTCCTCCTTGAGCGCATCTACATCCTTGCCGCCCTTGCCGATGATCATGCCGGGGCGAGAAGTGCAGATAGTCACTGTCACCATCTTGAGTGTACGCTCAATAATAATTCTAGAGACACTTGCCTTAGCGAGGCGGGCACGGAGGTATTTGCGGATCTTAGAATCTTCGAGCAGAGTCTTGCCGTATTTCTTGCCACCGTACCAGTTGGAGTCCCAACCGCGGATAACACCGAGACGGTTGCTGATTGGATTTACTTTCTGTCCCATTTAGATTAGTCGTTAGAATTATTGTTAATAGCGTCAACGAAGATAGTCACGTGATTGGAGCGCTTGCGGATTCGGTAGCCGCGGCCCTGGGGCGCAGGGCGGAGACGCTTGAGCATGGGAGCGCAGTCCACGAAGACAGTCGAGACGAAAAGTTCGCCGGACTGAGCCTTGCGCTGGTTCTTCTCCTCCCAGTTGGCTATGGCAGAGCGGAGGAGCTTGTAGACTTTGCGTGCAGCCTCCTTGTTCGAGAATTTGAGAATACCGAGGGCTTTGAACACTTCCTTTCCTCTGATCATGTCCACCACGAGACGCATCTTGCGCGGGGAAGAGGGGACATTGCGCAGTTTGGCGAAGTACTCGCTCTTGCGCGCTTCCTTGATCAGGTCGGCTGATTGTCTTTTTCTTTTACCCATTGTATGTAGTTGTATTATTTGCTTGAATTATATTGTGGCCTTATTTCTTCTTGTTGCCTGCGTGACCACGGAAGGTGCGTGTGGGAGCGAACTCTCCGAGCTTGTGGCCTACCATGTTTTCAGTTACGTAGACAGGGATGAATTTGTTACCATTGTGAACCGCGAAAGTGTGGCCGACGAAGTCGGGGGAAATCATCGAGGCACGGCTCCAGGTCTTGATGACGGACTTTTTGCCGCTTGCTTCCATGGCTTCCACTTTCTTTTCGAGCTTTACGCTGATAAACGGACCTTTCTTTAGTGAACGACTCATAGTTGTCTTAGATTAATCAAATTTACTTTTTCCTTCTTTCGATGATGTACTTGGAAGAATGCTTCTTGGGCGAGCGAGTCTTCTTACCCTTAGCGTAGAGTCCAGTACGGGAACGCGGGTGTCCGCCAGACTGGCGGCCTTCACCACCACCCATGGGGTGGTCAACAGGGTTCATGACGACACCACGGTTGTGTGGGCGTCTGCCGAGCCAGCGTGAACGGCCGGCCTTGCCGCTCTGCTCGAGGGCGTGGTCGGAGTTGCCGACAACGCCGACAGTAGCACGGCAGGTGAGCAGCACCTTGCGTGTTTCACCGGAAGGCAATTTGATAATCGCGTATGCGCCTTCACGAGACGTCAACTGAGCGAATGTACCGGCAGAGCGTGCCATGCAGGCACCCTGGCCGGGACGTAGTTCGATACAATGGATGAGGGTACCGACGGGGATTTTTGCCAGGGGGAGGGCATTGCCGACTTCGGGGCTTACGTCCTCGCCGCTGATGACGGTCTGACCGACCTCGAGTCCGTTGGGGGCGATGATGTACGCCTTCTCGCCGTCCTTGTAGAAGAGCAGCGCGATGCGGGCTGAGCGGTTAGGGTCGTACTCGATAGTCTTTACGACTGCGGGTATGCCGTCTTTGTTTCTCTTGAAGTCAATGAGACGCAATTTTCTCTTGTGGCCGCCACCGCGATAGCGAGTGGAGAGGTGGCCAGAGCTGTTGCGGCCACCGGTAGAGCGTTTGCCGACTGTAAGAGACTTTTCTGGTGTAGTAGCAGTGATGGTTCCTTTGAATACACCAATAATCTTGTGTCTTTGCCCAGGGGTGGTGGGCTTAAATTTTCTTACTGCCATTATTGTTAGATGTTACTGTAAAAGTCGATTTTTTGTCCTTCAGCCACCTTGATGTATGCCTTTTTGAAGGCATCCTTGCGGCCTCTGATGAGTCCGCCCTTTGTCCAGCGTTGCTTGCGCTTGCCGGCGTAGTTGGCTGTTGTCACACTTACGACGCGCACATTGTAGAGCTTCTCGACGATGTCCTTGATTTGAAACTTGTTGGCGTCGGGAGATACCGCAAAGGTGTAGCAGTTAAGCTTTTCGCTCAATGCTGTCGCCTTTTCCGTGAGTATCGGTTTGATTTGTATGTCCATTTTCTGACGTGCGTTGAAATTAAAGTTCATTTATCTGTCCGACGCTATCTTCAGTCATGATGATGGCATCATTGTTCAACACTGTGTACGCATTCAGCTCCATAGCCTGAGCCATGAGGGCGTTAGGTACGTTGCGAACAGACAAAAGTACATTTTTATCTGGATTCGACAAAACGAGGAGGACTTTTTTATCCTCGAGTTTGAAGTTTTTGGCCAGCTCGATGTAGCTTTTTGTTCTGGGAGCGTCGAAAGTGAAGTTCTCCACCACGATGATGTGGCCTTGCTGCTGCTTTGCGGTGAGTGCAAGGCGGCGTGCGAGTCTCTTCACCTTTTTGTTCAATTTCGTTCTATAGTCACGGGGACGGGGACCGAAGACAGTACCACCACCACGGAGCAGCGGGGAGTTGATGTCGCCGCGACGTGCGCCGCCGCCGCCTTTCTGGCGGCCGAGCTTGCGTGTCGAGCCTGACACTTCACTGCGCTCCTTGCTCTTATGAGTACCTTGTCTCTGGTTGCCCAGGAACTGCTTGACGTCGAGATATACTGTGTGCTCGGCATTACCTTCGTGTTCGCACGCGAAGACGTTGTCATTGAGAACGACCTTGCGGCCGGTGTCTTCTCCTTTGATGTTGAAAACTGCTACTTCCATTATTTCTCGACTAAAACGATTGAACCTTTGGCTCCGGGGACAGAACCTTTAATTACTAACAAGTTGTGTTCAGGCATCACTTTGATGACCTGAAGATTCTGGACAGTGACACGCTCGTTGCCCATGTGCCCGGCCATGCGGAGGCCTTTGAAGACCTTTGCGGGATACGAGCAGGCGCCGATGGCACCGGGTGCGCGGAGTCGGTTGTGCTGGCCGTGGGTAGACTGTCCCACGCCGCCGAAACCGTGGCGCTTCACAACGCCCTGGAAACCTTTACCCTTGCTTGTGCCGACAACATCGACAAAGCCGCCCTCCTGGAAGAGTTCGACAGTGAGAGTGTCGCCCAGCGTGGGGAGTGTTTCAAAAGCTTTGAACTCGGCCAAGTGTCTTTGGGGGGCTACTCCAGCCTTCTTGAAGTGACCAGCCTCGGGCTTGTTGGTGTGCTTCTCCTTTTTCTCCATGAAGCCTACCTGGACTGCCTCGTAGCCGTCGTTCTCAAGAGTCTTGATCTGAGTAACCACACAAGGACCTGCTTCGATAACAGTGCACGGAATGTTCTTTCCGTCGGCACTGAAAACGGATGTCATTCCGATTTTCTTTCCAATTAATCCTGGCATTTCTTACTTATGTTATTGATAGGTGTTTTACTTGAGATGAGTGTGCATCAAACCTTGATTGACACGTCCACGCCGCTGGGGAGTTCGAGCTTCATCAGCGCGTCGATAGTCTTCGTGGTCGAGCTGTAGATGTCTATCAGGCGCTGATAGGCTGAGAGCTGGAACTGCTCACGGGACTTTTTGTTGACGAATGTGGAGCGGTTTACTGTGAAGATGCGCTTGTGTGTGGGCAGGGGTATCGGGCCGCTGACCACTGCGCCTGTTGATTTCACTGTCTTGACGATCTTGTCGGCCGACTTGTCGACCAAGTTGTGATCGTAAGATTTGAGTTTGATTCTGATTTTTTGGCTCATATTGTGGTGGTATTTTATTTCAATAAATCTACACGGCCCTGAACCTCTGTCAGGACGTTCTTGGCGATTGAGTTGCTGACCTCAGCGTAGTGGCTGAACGACATAGTGCTTGTAGCACGGCCGGAGGTGATGGTACGGAGGGCTGTCACGTAGCCGAACATCTCGGCAAGCGGTGCTTTGGCCTTTACGATGCGTGCGCCGCTGCGGCTTGTTTCCATGCCTTCTACCTGTCCGCGACGCTTGTTGAGGTCGCCTATTACGTCACCCATGCTTTCCTCGGGCGTAACGACTTCGATCTTCATGATAGGCTCGAGCAGCACGGGGCCTGCCTTTTCGCAGCCTTTCTTGAACGCCTGAATAGCGCAAAGCTCGAATGACAGCTGGTCGGAGTCAACGGGGTGGAAGCTGCCGTCGAGGAGGGTCACCTTGAGCTGCTCAACGGCATATCCGGCGAGGACGCCGTTCTTCATGGCAGTCTGGAAGCCCTTCTGCACGGAGGGGATGTATTCCTTAGGCACGTTGCCGCCCTTGACTTCGTCAACGAACTGGAGGTTGCCCTCGAAGCCCTCGTCAACCGGCTCGATGCGGACGATGATGTCGGCAAACTTACCGCGACCGCCGGTCTGCTTCTTGAATGTCTCGCGGAGCTCAACCGGCTTGGTGATGGTTTCCTTGTATGTAACCTGGGGACGGCCCTGGTTGCACTCTACCTTGAACTCGCGGCGGAGACGGTCGATGATGATGTCGAGGTGAAGCTCGCCCATACCGGAGATGACAGTCTGGCCGGTCTCCTCGTTGGTCTCAACGCGGAATGTCGGGTCTTCCTCTGCCAGCTTCTGGAGGCCGACGCCGAGCTTGTCGAGGTCTTTCTGTGTCTTGGGTTCAACAGCGATGCCAATCACGGGATCGGGGAACTCCATGGCCTCGAGGACGATGGGGTTGTTCTCGTCGCAGAGTGTGTCACCGGTGCGGATGTCCTTGAAGCCTACGCCTGCGCCGATGTCGCCGCAGCCGATCATCTCTTTGGGGTTCTGCTTGTTGGAGTGCATCTGGAAGAGGCGTGAAATACGCTCCTTCTTGCCTGAGCGGCTGTTAAGCACGTAGCTGCCGGCCTCGACATTGCCGGAGTAAACGCGGAAGAAGCAGAGACGGCCTACGTAGGGGTCGGTTGCAATCTTGAACGCGAGGGCGCACATCGGGGCTTCGGGAGAAGGCTCGCGAGTGAGGATTTCCTCGGTATCGCCAACGGCATGGCCTTCGACTGCACCGGCATCCTCGGGAGAGGGGAGGTAAGCGCAGACAGCGTCGAGCAGAGTCTGCACGCCCTTGTTCTTGAACGAGGAGCCGCAGATCATCGGGTTGACCTGCATAGAGAGCGTAGCCTTGCGGATAGCTGCACGGATTTCGTCCTCGGTGATGGAAGCGGGGTCGTCGAAATACTTGCCCATAAGCTCCTCGTCAAACTCGGCGAGGGTCTCGAGCATCTTGTCGCGGTATTCCTCGGCCTCGTCCTTGAGGTTGGCGGGGATATCCTCAATGCTGTATTCAGCGCCCATAGTCTCGTCGTGCCAGAAGATGGCCTTCATTGTCACGAGGTCAACAACGCCCTTGAAAGTCTCCTCGGCGCCGATAGGTATCTGAATGGGGAGCGGGGTTGCGCCGAGCACTTCGCGCACCTGGCGTACAACCTCGTAGAAGTTTGCGCCTGAGCGGTCCATCTTGTTGACGTAACCGATACGTGGCACGTTGTATTTGTCGGCCTGACGCCATACGGTCTCGCTCTGGGGCTCAACGCCTCCGACTGCGCAGAAAGCAGCGACAGCACCGTCGAGCACACGGAGGGAACGTTCTACCTCAACAGTGAAGTCAACGTGTCCCGGGGTGTCAATCAGGTTGATTTTGTATTTGTTGTCACCATATTTCCAGAACGTGGTGGTAGCTGCGGAGGTGATAGTGATACCGCGCTCTTGTTCCTGCTCCATCCAGTCCATGGTGGCAGCGCCGTCATGAACCTCACCGATCTTGTGTGTCAGGCCGGTGTAGAAAAGTATACGCTCTGAAGTGGTAGTCTTGCCGGCATCGATATGAGCCATGATGCCGATATTACGAGTGAATTTGAGTTCGTCGTGTTTTGCCATTTTAGGGATAATCTCGGATTAGAAACGGAAGTGTGCAAAAGCACGGTTAGCCTCAGCCATGCGGTGCATGTCCTCTTTGCGCTTGAATGCGCCGCCCTGCTCGTTGAAAGCGTCCATGATTTCGGCTGCGAGCTTGTCGGCCATGGTCTTGCCGCCGCGTTTGCGTGCGAAGATGATGAGATTTTTCATAGAAATGGACTCCTTGCGGTCGGGGCGGATTTCAGTAGGCACCTGGAAAGTCGCGCCACCGATACGGCGGGACTTCACCTCCACCTGGGGAGTTACGTTTTCGAGGGCTTTCTTCCATATTTCGAGGGCAGACTTCTCCTCGTTGGGCATCTTGGCCTTCACGGTCTCGAGTGCCGTATAGAAGATGGTATAAGCGGTGTTCTTCTTGCCGTCATACATGAGGTGGTTGACGAACTTTGTCACGCGCTGGTCATTGAAAACAGGATCCGGCAGGATCACTCTTTTCTTAGGTTTTGCCTTTCTCATTGATGTTTGTTTAGTGTTTTTGTTTTTGGCTGCTTTTTACATCTTCAACGCCCCTCTCTCGGGACGTTTACTCAACCGATAGCCATCCAATAAATCAAAAACGGATTAAGAAATTTGATTTGAGTTGTAAGATGCCGCTTGGTTATTTCTTGGCGGCTTTGGGACGTTTTGCTCCGTACTTGGAACGACGCTGTGTACGGCCCTGTACACCGGCGGTATCGAGCGTGCCGCGCACGATGTGGTAACGCACACCAGGGAGGTCTTTCACACGACCGCCGCGCACCATCACGATGGAGTGTTCCTGCAGGTTGTGGCCTTCACCGGGGATGTAGGAGTTGACCTCCTTGCCGTTTGTCAGGCGCACACGAGCTACCTTTCTCATTGCCGAGTTAGGTTTCTTCGGGGTTGTGGTGTATACTCTGACACACACACCACGGCGCTGCGGACATGAATCCAATGCCGGTGACTTGCTCTTGTCCTTGAGAACAACACGTCCCTTTCTTACTAATTGCTGAATTGTTGGCATTCTTAGTCTCTTTTATTTTTGTATGACTTATAATTTCTTTCCGTACCCCCAGCCGACACAGCCCACACATCGAAACACCGCCAACAGCCTGACAAACAGACTGTTAGAAGCATCATGCGGGCATAGCCCTCTGAAAGTGGTGCAAAGTTACTACTAATTAGCGAGTTATGCAAGCCTTTCGAGCAAAAAAATGCAGCGCCGCAGGGAGGCACTGCAATGAGCGAAAAGCCGCAAGGCTGTCAGCGCAGCCGGGCTGCGACTTCACGGACGGCTTCAAATATCTCCCGGTCGGCATCGGCGAGCGACAGTCCGCGACGCGACATCACCCTCTCGGCTATGTCGAAGAACTTGCGCATCGGCACTTCTGAGAAACCGGCCGCAGGCGATCCCTCGGAGAAGCTGGGAATGAACGTGCGCGGGAAACCGGCCCCATGCAGGTTGACTGCCACGCCCATAACCGTAGCGGTGTTGAGCATACAGTTTATGCCGATTTTGGAATGGTCGCCCATTATCAAGCCGCAGAACTGCAGGTCTGTGCGCATGAACGAGTGTGAGGCATAGTTCCAGATGCGTATCTTGGAGTAGTCGTTCTTGAGGTTTGAGGCGTTCACGCCCGCGCCGATGTTGCACCACTCCCCTATCACGGCGTTGCCGAGGAAGCCGTCGTGTGACTTGTTGGAATAACCGAACATGACTATGTTGTTTACCTCGCCGCCGACCTTGCAGAACGGGCCTATTGTGGTGTTGCCGTAGACCTTCGCCCCCATGTTGACATGGGCGTTGGCGCACACCGCCAGCGGGCCGCGCAGACACGCTCCCTCCATGACCTCCGCGTCACGCCCGATGTATACGGGTCCTTTGGTGAGGTTGATTGTCGCGCCCTGGACGTCGGCTCCGTTCTCGATGAAGAGCAGCGGCATTCCGTCATCGTCCGTCATCTTGCCGATCACGGTGTTGCTTTCGGGCAGCGGCATGGATTCGCGGCCGGAGGTGAGGCGGCGGAAGTCGTCGATGATGCAACGGCCGTTCAGGCTGAAAATGTCAAACACATAGTGAACAGCTGTGATGTCGCCCGTATATATAATAGGTGTAAGGTTTCGGGCTTCGAAGTCGGATACTGCGCCTCGGAATGCCACCAACGCGCCGTCGTCTGCGACAATCCCCTGCCCCATGGCGAGTTTTTCCACGGCGCAGATGAGCGCGTCGTCAGGGATTACATTGCCGGCAATGAACAGATGCTCGCCGTCGGGGAGCGGATAGGGGGCGAATTTCGGACGCAGGTAATCGACAGGAGCGTGCGATACGCAGCCTGCGCCTATCGCTGCCTTCCATTTTTCGGCGATTGTAGTTACCCCGACGCGGAAATCCGCCACGGGGCGTGTGAACGAGAGCGGCAGCAGGTTGTCGTGCCGCTCAGCAGTGTCAAACAAAACAATGTCATTCATGGTCTGCATTATAATATGTATTGCGACGACAGCGCACAGGCAAACGGCACGCCGGCATCCGAAACAGTATCCAGCAATTTACGGGATGAGCCAACGTAAGATTGCTCACAACCCGATAATCTGTGCAAAGTTAATAGTAAAATCTGCACCGACTGACAAGCGGGAGCATCCTTAACACGCATTAACCGGTAATCAATTGGCAATTAGGAATGAGGAATTAGGAATGGAAGGCGGGGCATCGGGTGATTGCACAGCCAAAGCAGGGATGCCAAATATGGGGAGGGTTGATATAAAAAACAAAGACAGGACGATGTTTCACAACTTCCTCCTGCCCTGTGATTTTTCAGACCTGATAACTTTCACAAGCTCACTAAATCCTGCTAAACCACTAACTTACAAATTTATATCACTATTACTTAAAACTTTTCGGCTTGCATTTTGACGGTTTGAGATAAGTAATCTCATATTCGTTCCTAAATACGGTGCAAAGTTAGTCACATTTCGCGAGATGTCAAGAGCTTAAGGCGTTAAATAGACTTAATTCGACAAATTCTCTATGGAAATCGCGTTTTTTGCGGCTAAATTCTTGCGTAGATTATACGCAGACTTTGCACTGCCGATTGCCGGAAAAATAGTTTCCGCAAAGCCGCAACAATCAGACAGCGAATTGGCAATCTGGCTATTACATTCGCGTACACCATATTCCGGCACGGGCAATGTCATTTTCAGATCTTGGAGTTGACAACTTCCAGTATCTGAGCCTCCAGGTCGGCTGCTTTTGCCTCAATTTCCGCGCCCTCTGCGATGAGCTGCTCGGCTTTAGCGCGGTCGGCAAGGCCGGCAGCGTTGATTTTGACGTTGAGGAACGCGCCGCGCACGGCAGCGCGAGCGGCGAGCGTACCCACGCCGGCATCTGTGACGGAAGCGGGGTTGCCCTTTTCAGCCATTGCAGAAAGGACCTCGAAAGTCTGGAAGGCGGTTTTCATGGTCTGGAGGGGCACTTCAGTAGCGTATAGAGTCGCAGCCTCCATGGCCTCCTTGCGTGCGGCCTTCTCTGCATCTGTCTTCTTTGGCATGCCGATAGCGTCCATGATGCGGTTGAAGGCGGCAGTGTCCTCGTCAACGAGGTGGAGGAGGCTCTCCATGAGCTCCTGACCGCGCTCTGCCACTTCGGAATATTCGTCCCAGCGGTCGTCATACGAAGCCTTGTGTGCTGTGAGGTTTGCCACCATAGTGCCGAGAGCGGCAGCGAGCGCGCCCATGTAAGCGGAGATAGAGCCGCCGCCAGGGGCGGGGGATTCGCTGGCGGTCTCCTCGGCGAGGCCGCGTGCGGTCAGGTCGATGAGCTTCTTGCTGTCGTTGTCCTGTATGAGGTACTCGATTACCTTCTCGTTAGGGTCGAATGGCTTGAGCTCGTCGAGGCCCATTGACTTGACGGCGATGCGGATGATTTCGCGGTCAGGTATGCCGACAGAGCGGTGCTGCTTGCGGAGGAAATACTTGCCGGCATCGATGAGTGTGCGTTTCGGCACGAGGCCAACGATTTCGGTACCGGTGACACGCACGCCGCGGTCGTTGGCCTTGCGGCACACTTCGTCAAAGGCGATGTGGAGTGGCGTTGTGGCGATGTCGGTGATGTTCATCGACACCTGTGCTATGCCGTATTCATCTATATACCAGCCGATGGCCTTTGTGCCCTTCAGCGAGCCGGGTATCATTACGGTGTTGCCCTGAGCGTCCTTGATAGGCTTGCCGGTAATCTTGCCTCCCTCGCGCATTGGACGGCCCTTTTCACGCACGTCAAAAGCGATAGCGTTGGCGCGGCGTGTCGAGGTGGTATTGAGGTTATAGTTGACTGCAATCAGGAAGTCGCGTGCGCCGATAGTCGTCGCGCCGGTACGGGCTACGCCCTCGTCGAAGGGACGGTTGCCGAAGTCGGGGCCTTTCTCGCCGCCCATCTTGTCAGCGAGAGCCTCGTATTCGCCGGCACGGCAAACGGCGAGGTTGCGGCGTTCCTGGGTGAAGGCAGCGGCCTCGTAGCAGTATGTCGGGACATTGAGCTCCACAGCAACTCGCTCTGCGAGCTTGCGAGCCATTTCGGCACATTCCTCGAGGGTTACGCCGGCAACGGGGATAAGGGGGCAGACATCGGTTGCTCCCATGCGGGGATGCGCGCCATGGTGCGAGCGCATATCTATGATTTCGGCAGCGCGCTTGATGCCCTGGAAGGCAGCCTCAACAACAGCTTCGGGCTCGCCGACGAAGGTGACTACGGTGCGGTTGGTAGCCTCGCCCGGGTCAACATCGAGGAGCTTGATGCCCTTGACCGTGCAGATAGCGTCTGTTATCTGTTTGATTTTCGCCTGGTCGCGTCCTTCAGAGAAGTTGGGGACACATTCTATAATACGGGTTTTCATTGATATAGATTGTTGGATGATATTTCTTTTGCCCACAAAATTAGGCAATATTTCCGAGACCTCCACTACACATAAATCAAAAACAGGAGCATGGTGTTCGCAAAAGGGAGGCTCGGGCGGGTCAGATCCGGGATTTTTTTGTAATTTTACGGCGGAAAAAGAACAGACAAAACGTCAGGACTAATAATATGAAGACAAATTTCGAGTACCTCACGCTGCTGCGTGAGACTATGGCCGAACACGGGATAGATGCCGTGGTGATAAGCGGCACAGACCCCCACCAGAGCGAGAACCCGCCCAAGCATTGGCGCGGCCGGGAATGGCTGACCGGTTTTTTCTCAGAGAACGGCACCAACGGCACAGCCGTAGTGACACAGGACGAGGCATATTGCTGGACAGACTCTCGTTATTTCATACAGGCGACGGAGCAGCTGCGCGGCACCGGCTTTGAGATGATGAAGGAGGACGGCCCGGAAGCCGTGGACCTGGTGGAATGGCTTACTGACAACCTGGACGAGGGCGCGACGGTCGGCATCGACGGCATGACATTCTCCGTGACGCTGGCAGAGCGGATGCAGAAGGAGCTTGAGAAGAACGGCATCAAGCTGAACGACGACTTCCCTCTGTTTGACTACATCTACCCGGAACGCCCGGAACGCCCGAAGAACAAGCTGTTTGTGCATGATGAGAAAATCGTGGGGGAAAGCGTAGACTCCAAGATGAGCCGCATCATGGACGCAGTACGCGCAGAGAACTCAGACGCGGTCATGCTCTCGTCGCTCGACGACATAGCGTGGGCGACCAACGTGCGTACCGCGGGCGACATCGCATTCTCCCCTATCTACGTCTCATACCTTTATATAGACGGCAACAAGCGTATACTGTTCGTTGACGAGGACAAGTTGACCGACGAGGTTTCCGCCCACCTGGCGAAATACGACGTCAAGACGCTGCCTTACGATGACGTGACAAAATATGTTGCTGCGCTCCCGAGCGAGACGCGACTCCTCATCGACCCGGACAAGACATCACGCGGACTGTACTCGCACATCAGCTGCAACGTGGTTTTCGGCGGTGCTGGCGTGGCTCGGCTCAAGAGCATCAAGAACGCGACGATGCTCGCCAACCTTGAGACAGCAATGGAGAAGGACGGCATCGCGCTGACACGCTTTTTCATGACTGTGGAGCGCGAATACCCGTCGGGCAAGTTGACGGAAGTAGGGCTTGGCAAGCTGCTGCGCAGCCTGCGCCTTAGCGACAAGTCGTGCGTTGACGAGAGCTTCGCCCCAATCATCGGCTGGAAGGGTCACGGCGCAATAGTCCACTATGAGGCTACTGAAGAGAGCGACGCTACAGTTGAGGGCGACGGTCTGCTGCTGGTGGACTCTGGCGGCCAGTACATCTACGGCACAACGGACATCACGCGCACAATAGCCCTCGGCACACCGACGGCTGAGGAAAAGCATGATTTCACTTTGGTTATGAAAGGCCACATCGCGCTGGCCCGCGCCATATTCCCGGAGGGGACACGCGGCTCACAGCTCGACGTGCTTGCCCGCCAGTTCCTTTGGGCTGAGGGGAAGGCATACTACCACGGCACCGGTCACGGCGTAGGCTTCTTCATCAACTGCCACGAGGGGCCGCAGAACATACGCCTCAACGAGAACCCGGCGACACTGCAGCCTGGCATGATAACGAGCAACGAGCCGGGGCTTTATTATGAGGGCCGCTATGGCATACGCTGCGAAAACCTCATCGTGACAGAGAAGGCTATGACCACTGAGTTCGGCGACTTCTACAAGTTTGCCACCATGACCCTGTTCCCGTTTGACCTGCGCCTGTTTGACACCGGCATCATGACCGACGAGGAAATTGAGTGGGTGAACAAATACCACGAGAAGGTGCGCAGCCGTCTGACGCCGCTGCTGACAGCCGAGGAGGGGAAGTGGATTGAGGAGAAGACACGTCCGCTGACCCGCTGAAACACGACCAGTAACAAAGACATCAAAGAAATGGCACTTATAAAACCAGTACGGGGCTTCACCCCGGAAATCGGCAAGGGCTGCTTCCTGGCCGACAACTGCACTGTCGTGGGCGATGTCGTCATGGGAGACGAGTGCAGCGTATGGTTCGGCACGGTATTGCGAGGCGACGTGAACTCGATACGCATCGGCAACCGTGTGAACATACAGGACGGCAGCGTGCTTCACACGCTGTACCAGAAATCGACTATCGAGATCGGCGATGACGTGTCCATAGGCCACAATGTGGTCATCCACGGCGCTAAGATCCACAACTACGCGCTCATAGGCATGGGGGCGATAGTGATGGACGATGCCGAGGTGGGCGAAGGCGCGCTCGTGGCAGCGGGGTCGGTAGTGTTGAGCCGTACCAAGATAGGAGCACACGAGATGTGGGCCGGCGCACCAGCGAAATTCGTCAAGATGGTAGAGCCGGAGAAAGCCAAGGAGATGAACATCAAGATAGCTCACAACTATCTGATGTACTCCAAATGGTATGACGAGAAGTGACTGACGGCAGCAGCCAATGAAAGGCAACAGCCGCCAATATAGGCAGATACAGCCGCCGGGAGGGCATTTCCGGCGGCTGCACCGCAAAGGCTCAATTTTTTGGCGGATAATTTTGCCAATCAAATAAGAATAACTAATTTTGCACCGCAAAAGCGAGACCCGGTGTCTTGCCGCTGCGTCAATACAAACAAACAAGCAACAAAAAAAGAACGAAATGATAATTGTACAAGTAAAAGAAGGCGAGAACATAGAGAAAGCGCTGAAGAAGTTCAAACGTAAATTTGAAAGAACCGGAATCATCAAGGAACTCCGTCACCGTCAGGCATTTGAAAAGCCGTCGGTAGCCAACCGCAAGAAGATGATGAAGGCTGTTTACGTACAGCATCTTCGTCAGGCAGAGCAGTAATCGCCGGCAACAGGATACAATTAGGCAACATACACGAGGGTGTAGGCAGTCGGAAGAGTGCTTACATCTTTGTTGTGCAATTACGGCAAGGCAGAATCACGGGGTTCCGGAGCACTCGGAGTACTCCGATGGGTACGACAGCGACGGAGATGGCGATATGGCAGAAGAAAGCAGAGAGACATCACTGCCTGACAGCGCGACGGAACAATACCTGTCGCGCTATGAGGATATGCTGCGGCTCGAGCAGGGGCGCAGCGACCTGACAGTCTATGCATACATGCACGATGTGCGCGAATACATCGCATACATCACCGGCGAACACCCCGAAACCTTCGACCCGGGGAGCATCTCCACTTCCGACATACGGGTGTGGCTTGCATCGCTGAGCCGCAAGGGGCTGCAACGGCAGTCTGTAAAGCGAAAGCTGCAGAGCCTGCGGTCATTTTTCGTGTTCCTGCTGCGGAGCGGCGACATCGCAGCCGACCCGACAGGGCCGGTGGAACTGTCGGTGAGGAAGAAACCGCTGCCGAAATATGTGCCGGAGCGAGAAATGGAGCAGGTGATCGAGACAGACGAGCAGTCCCCTGACGCGAACAGCTTTGAGGGGATGCGCGACCGCATGATCATCTCGCTGCTGTATACCACAGGGATGCGCCGCGCAGAGATACTGTCGCTGACAGACAGCGACTTCCGCATGGCTCGCGGTGAATTAAGGATATTGGGCAAGGGAAACAAAGAACGCATCGTGCCGCTCGCTCCGCAGATGTTGCTCGACGTCAAGGAGTATATGCGGCTTCGCGACGAACGTTTCCCGGCACGGTCAGGCTGCCGCTTCCTCACGGGCAACCGGGGCAAGGACATGAGCGCGGCGGCATTGGCATCAATAGTGCGCTCGCAGCTTGCCGGCACGTCGGCGGAACAGCGCACACCGCATGTGCTGCGCCACACTTTCGCCACGGCGATGCTCAACGGGGGCGCAGACATAAACACCGTCAAGGAGTTTCTGGGACATGCCTCGATAGCGACGACACAAATATACACGCACGTCTCGTTTGCCGACCTGCAGCGCGACTACAACAAGGCGCACCCACGCGCCCACGCTGAAAAACCAGGCAAGCCTCCCGTAACCGACCACAAAAAGGGAAAAACTGAGCAGTCTAACAAAAAATAAGACGCCCCGGATAATAACTTTCCCGGAGAAATTGTTTATCTTTGCAAAGAGAAGGGGCAAACCGCGCCCAGCGGCAACGGCGGCTGCGGCAACGTCCCAACAGAGAGAACAGCGGCCCAGCGGGCATGCCGGTCGCGAGACGGCCTCCGAGGCTCGCCAAGCCGCTAAAAAATGAACGTTTAACCGATACGGAGCTGATGAGGATATAAGGAGGTTGCAGCAGACTACGACTTATATTTTCCACCGGTATCAAAAAAAAGGAGACTGATTATGGAAGTGAACATCAAAGCCATCCATTTCGACATCACAGACAAGCTGGTAGCATTTGTGAACAAGAAAATCGACCGTCTGACCCGTCGTTTCGAGAATGTCACGGGCGTGGACGCAAGCCTTCGACTCATAAAGCCCGAGACATCGATGAACAAGGAAGCCGGCATCCGCCTCGCGGTGCCTGGCTGTGACGACCTGTTCGCCTCAAAGACCGCCGACACATTTGAGGAAGCGGTAGACCTGAGCATCGAGGCTCTCGAGCGTCAGCTGGAACGCATCAAGGGCAAGAAATGAGCCTGCTCAAGAAAGCCCGCGTCATCGAGTTCCCCAAAGTGTGCGACAGCCGGGGAAACCTGTCATTCGTGGAGGGGGCACGCCATGTGCCCTTCTCCATACGGCGCATATTCTACATTTACGACGTGCCTGGAGGCGAAACACGCGGCGGACACGCCCACAAGAAGTGCGCGCAGGTGCTGACCGCCGTTTCGGGGTCTTTCGACCTGATAATCACCAACGGCAAGGAGGAGGAGAGCATCCGCGTCAACCGCGCCAACATGGGAGTGCTCATTCCCCCCGGCGCGTGGATAACGATGCCCAACTTCACTACAGGCACAGTGCTGCTCGCCATCGCCTCTGAAGAGTATGACGAACAGGACTACATACGCGACTACGATGATTACCTGCGGTATATATCGACACTCGACGATGCTGACGTGCCAGACATCCGCCTGTGACTAACGCTTCCTGTACTGACGCAATGAAATACCCGTTCCAACAGCTGCAAAGGACACACGCGGCATGCATCGACGAGCTGAAACGCGCCGCCGCTGAGGTGATCGAAAGCGGATGGTATCTGCGCGGTTCTCAGACCGCCGCCTTCGAGGAGGAACTGTCGGCAGCTCTGGGCGTAAGCGAAAGCGTCGCCACCGGCAACGGCCTCGATGCGCTTCGGCTTATACTGCGCGGATACATTGAGCTGGGACGGCTGAAAGCGGGCGACGAGCTTATAGCCGCTGCCAACACCTACATTGCCACCATACTGCCTGCTTCGGAACTGGGGCTGAAAGTGCGCCTCATCGACCCCGACGAGCAGACAATGTGCCTGAACCTGCGTGCCGCTGTCCGCACGGCCAGCGGCAAGACGCGCGTGGTGGCAGTCACACACCTCTACGGCAACCCTTCATGGGACGAAGATGCTGCGGCAGAGTTACGGCAGCGCGGCATCATCATCATGGAGGACAACGCACAGGCTATCGGCGCCTCGTGGCACGGACAGATGACCGGCTCGCTGGGCGATGCCTCGGCGCAGTCGTTCTACCCCTCGAAAAACATAGGCGCGCTGGGCGATGCCGGCGCGGTATGCAGCAGCGACAGCCAGCTGATCGCCGCTGTGCGCTCGCTGCACAACTACGGCTCGGACAGGCAATACCACTTCAAGTACCGAGGCTACAACTCGCGCATGGACGAGATGCAAGCCGCATTTCTGCGCATCAAGCTGCGCCGCCTCGGCGAGGTGACAGCCATGCGCAACTGCGCTGCCGCCGTCTACAACGCCTCAATCTCTCACCCCGACATACAGACACCTGCCAAACTGGACGGCTGCACACAGGTGTGGCACCAGTACATACTGCGCTCGCCGAGGCGCGACGAACTGATGGAATACCTGCGCAGCAACGGCGTTGGCACGATGATACACTACCCCATACCTCCGCACCGGCAGCCCTGCTACGAGGGTATGCTCGACGGCTCATACCCGCTGACAGACCGCCTCGCGGCAGAAGTGCTGAGCATACCAATAGCAGACGTTTGCGAGTGCGAAGCAAGCGAAATATCCGACATAATCAATTCATTCCCAAAGAACTAAATGGAGACTAACCATTCAGCGAAAAAGCCGAAGACAGCCACGAAAACCTCGCCAAGGAAATCCGCTGGCAGCAAAAGCCGGCAAACAGCCAAGCATTATTCTCCCAGCAAGTCCGACACCCGGCGCAAACTGCGCCGCACGCTCAAGATGCTGGCATGGTGCATCGCCATACTGATTGTGATATGCATTGCGGCGCTGATGCCATACGCTTTGAGCGGCGCGCCAAAGGGCGGGACTCTCCACATACCGCAGGGGTCGACGCAACAGGCTGTCACAGACTCGCTGACAAGGCTGTTCGGAGAGGAGTATTCCGGCCGCGTCACCACGCTGCTGCGCATGCTCCCCGACTCCAAGCAGCCGCGCCCCGGCGCATACCTCATCGAGGAGGGAATGTCGCCGATGCGCACCGTAATTCATATCGTGCGCGGAGGGCAGACTCCAGTCCGCATATCATTCAACAAGGTGCGGCATCCCGAGGAGCTTGCCAGCCGCTTCGCGACCAAGCTCGAGCCGGACAGCGCGGCTTTTCTCGCCGCCATGGGCGATGAGAAGCTGCTCGAAGAAGCCGAACTGACATACGAGCAGCGGCTGGCCCTGTTCATCGAGGACACACACGAGTTCCTCTGGTCATACTCACCCGAAAAGGTAATAGACAAGTACTTAAGGCATTACAAGGAAGTATGGAACAAGGAGCGGCGCGACAAGGCAGCCGCGCTCGGCCTCACGCCAGCAGAAGTGATGACGATATGCTCCATAGTCGATGAGGAGACCAACGACAGCGGCGAGAAGGGGAAAGTGGGACGGCTCTACATCAACCGGCTGCAAAAGGGGATGCGCCTGCAGTCTGACCCCACAGTGCGCTACGCCCTCGGCGACTTCACAATAAAGCGCGTCACCAAGGAACACCTGGCCATCGACTCGCCGTACAACACATACCGCAATAACGGACTGCCGCCTGGCCCGATATGCACGACCTCGGTGAAGACTATCGACGCAGTCCTCAACTCTGAGCCTTCCGACGACCTGTACATGTGCGCCAAGGAGGATTTCTCCGGCTCGCACTATTTCACCGCCGACTGGGCGCAGCACCAGCAGAATGCGCGGAAATACCAGAATGCCCTCAACGAGCGCGGCATACACTGACACACATACCCGGCACTGCCAACATGCAGTGTCGGGAATTTTTTGTAATTTTGCGCCCTGAAAAACAGCCGTACAGCATAGACAGGACTGACAGACGAATGAGCCGCACACAAACCCTATTGGCACAGGCGATACTCCTGACATTCAGCGCAATGTCAGCATCTGCGGCATACACTGACAAGCCAGTCGAAACAACAAGTGCTGCGGAAACGGAAACTGCGGGAGCATTTGCCGCCAACAGCCTCGCCGGAGACACAGCATCTGCAATCCAGCTGCCCGAGACCGCGACCCAAGAGGCACTGGCAGACGATGACCGCGACTGGTGGCATCTGCTGCGCAAGGGAGAGCTCGACCTAAAGGACACGACTGTGGTCTACCCAAAATTCATAGGATTCTGTGTAGACGTGTACAACTGGGGAGACCGGTTCTTCAACAGCACTGACGAGGAGTACATCTCCGGCACCGGCAGGCGGTGGAAGGCATTCGTCAAAAACGACAACTGGGTGGACAGCTATGCCATGAACCTGGGCTACAACATGCCGATACGCATCATGTCCGACATGTACTGCAACCTCGGCGCATACATACAGTATATGGCTGTCAGCGTGGGATACTCGATAGACATGTCGAATGTCATAGGCAACAAGCCGTCCAACCACCGCAAATATGAGTTCGGCTTCTCGTGCGCACGCTTCAACATACGCGCATACTTCAACGAGAACACCGGCGGCAGCTACCTGCGCACCTTCGGCGACTACCGCGGCGGCAAGCTGTTCAAAAAGGAGTTTCCCGGGGTGCAGCTGTCCACCTACGGCATCGACTCGTACTTCATATTCAACAACCGCAAGTACTCCTACGGCGCAGCCTACAGCTTCTCGAAGGTCCAGAAGAAGAGCGCCGGCAGCTTCATACTCGGTTTCAGCTATTCCAACATCGACATATCAATAGACCTGGCGCAGCTGCCCTATCCGCTGAACTATTACCTGAGCATACCGGCGGCACTGTACCGCTTCCACTATGACACCTACAACCTGCTGGTGGGCTACGGCTACAACTGGGTGTTCCGCCGCAATTGGCTTTTCAACATCACCGCGCTGCCTATCATCGGGCTGAACCATTGCCGCGAGGACTCGTCGGAACGCGGCACAAACCAGATGGCCATCGGGGGCAAGGGATCAATGTCGCTGGTATACAACTGGACAGACATTTTCCTTGGGCTTCAGGGACACATTGACGGACATTGGTACCGCTCGCGGACACACTCGTTTTTCAGTTCCATAGAGGATTTTGCAGTTGTAGCCGGCGTCCGGTTCTGACATGTGCGCCGGCGTCAGACGGTGGCAGCGAGCGTAAGCACCGAGATGCGCGACTGCGGATAGGCTTCAGCGAGCGCACGCACTGCCGCTATCAGCGTAGACCCGGTGGTGCACACATCGTCCACGACGAGCAGATGCCGCCCGTCATAACCTTCTTCTCTCACCGCATAATACTTGCCACGGGCATTGTCGGCACGCTGCCGCAGGGTGCGGCGTGTCTGGCTGATGTGCATACGCGCACGCAGCAGCCCTGCCACAGGCAAGCCGGCACACTCGCACATGCCAGCAGCCAGCTCCGCAGCCTGGTTGTAGCCGCGCCGCAACCGCCGCGTCCAGTGCAACGGCACAGGAATGACGGCATCGATGTCGCTGAAAAAGTCCGTGAACACCAGCTCGCCGTACATCTGTGTGCCAAGCCAGCGGGCCAGCTTGGGCATGTTGTGGTACTTGAAATCATGCACCAGCCGCGAGACACTGTTGCCACGGACATAGTAATATACCGCCATGGCGCGGTCAAACCGCACCATGCCGGCAAGCCGCTGCTCAACAGCGTTGTGACGGGCATCGAGAAACCCGGTCTTGGGAAACATTTCGCGGCATGGGCCGCAGACATACCGCTCATCGCCGACAAGCCTCTCGCCGCACAACAGGCAGAGGCGAGGATAGGCCAGCGACAGCAGCCGGCTAAAGGTCATCTTCGTCCTCGGGGTACATCGCATCAGCCCGCTCACGGCGCAGCTCTGCAATCGCCTCTATGACAAGCGTCGACTCAAAGCCGCGCGAAAGGAGGTGGCGTATCACCTTGGCTCGGTCGCGGTAAATCTCCAAGTCAATGCCCTCTGCTTGGGTACTGGCCAGACGGGCCAACGTCTCGCGGTACTCCGTTTCATCAATTCCCGTCAGGGCTGCCTTGATGTCAGCCTCGCTGACACCCTTAGCGGCCAGCGCCGCCTGTATCTTGACACGCCCCCACTGTCCCAGCCGGAACTTGTCGTTGGTAAAAGCCTTGGCATACCGCGCATTGTTGATAAAGTCATCTTCAACGAGCTGCCTCAACACTTCGTCACTGTTCAGGCTGCCAAGCCCGAGCTGACGGAGCTTTTCCCGAATTTCCGATTCACAATGCTCGGAACGCGCGCACACACTGGCCATCTGCATGACAGCCGTCTGTATTGAAATGCGTCTTTTCTTAATCATCATCCGGTCGTTTTGCCACGGCGAACCGTTGTGCGCCGTGGATGTCATTTACTATCTTTACTTCAGCGAAGCCGTGCGCCTCAAGCAACCGGCGCATGGCACCGCCATAATGTGAATTAATTTCAAGGTACAACATGCCGCCGCGCCTCAGCCCGGTCATCGCCACCTCGGCGATGCGGCTGTAGAACAGCAGCGGGTCCTCATCGGGGACAAACAATGCTCGCGCCGGCTCATAGTCGAGCACATTGGCATCCATCCCCGCCCGCTCCGACTCCGCGATATACGGGGGATTGCTTACCATCAGGTCAAAGCTGTCCGGAACAGGACTATATGAGAACACATCTGCGAGAAAAAAGTTGACGCTGCTTCTCAGGCGGGCCGCATTTTCCCGCGCCACGGCGAGTGCGCCCTCGTCCACGTCAAGCGCAGACACCCGCGAGAACGGCAGGTTGCGCTGCAACGCTATCGCTATGCATCCCGAGCCTGTCGCGATGTCGAGGACATCCATATCCTCGCGCCCTCGGAAGCGGTCAGCTATCATATCCACCATCTGCTCGGTTTCGGGGCGCGGTATCAGCACCCGGCGGTCCACATGCAGCTCCATGCCGTAGAACTGCGCGATGCCGGTGATGTACTGTATCGGCTCACGGCGTTCCAGCCGCTCGAGGATACGGTCTATCGACGCGCGAGTCTCCGCGCTCAGCTCCTTGCCCTCGTTCATGAACATGTCCACTGCCGTCCACCCTTTCAGATAGCGGAAGATGATGCGTATTATCGCCTGCGCCTCGCCCGGCCCGTACAGCGGCACAAGCCGGCTGCGCAGTTTTCTCATCATGTCTCTCATTATACAGGCACGCCGCCGAAATCGCCTCGGCAACGCTCCGCAAAACTACTACTTTTTGGCTACATACGCAAACGCCACGCGAAATATACTACAACACCCGGTGTTTCTGTTATTATAATATGGGTGTGCAGCAACGCAATCCGCAGCCGGAACTGTTGACGGCGCCCGTGCAAAAACTTCTTACAAGTGTATGAATATGACAAAAACCGCCCGCGACCTGCCCCCGGCAGATGACATCAGATACATGCGCCGCGCCTTGCAGCTCGCACGCTGCGGCGAGGGTGAAGCATCGCCCAACCCGCTGGTCGGCGCGGTCATTGTCGCCTCAGGACGCATCATCGGCGAGGGCTTCCACCGACGGTGCGGCGAGCCTCATGCCGAGGTCAACGCTGTCGCCAGTGTGGCTGACCGCAGCCTGCTCCCCCATTCCACCCTCTACGTCACCCTCGAGCCTTGCGCCCACTACGGCAAGACGCCGCCATGCGCCAAGCTGGTCATCGACTGCCGCATACCCCGCGTCGTGGTCGGCGCCCGCGACCCGTTTGAGAGAGTGTCTGGGCGAGGCTTAACGATGCTGCGCGAGGCCGGCATCAGCGTGACCGAGGGCGTGCTTGGTGACGAGTGCAGCCAGCTGAACTGCCGCTTCATGACAGCACACACGCTGCACCGCCCGTTCATCACGCTGAAATGGGCGCAGTCGTCAGACGGCTTCATCGGTCTGCGCGACCGGGACGGCAGCCCTCGCCCGGCTATGATTTCCAACCCGCTCTCCCATGTCCTCGCCCACCGCGAGCGCATACGCCACGACGCTATAATGGTCGGGACAAATACTGTCATTTCAGACAACCCGAGGCTCGACGCGAGACTATGGGCAGGGAAATCGCCGATACCCGTGACCATAGACCGCCACGGCTTGATACCCAAGGAGGCCAAGCTGATGCACAACCGCAACACGCTGGTATACGGCGACATAACACTCGTAGATATACTCTCCGACCTATACACCTCACATTCAGTCACGTCACTGCTTGTAGAGGGAGGAGCGAAACTCCTCGGCAGCTTCATTGCAGCCGACCTGTGGGACGCAATACGCCGCGAGACATCCCCCAGACCGTTAGGCGACGGCATCGCCGCGCCGGATTTGCCCGCAAGTGCGCAGTTGTCTTATACACAAATGGTTCGCAAAAGCCGCATCGAATATTTCGGGCGTTAAAAAGGCATAAAATGAAAACCGCGCAGCATATATGGCAAAAATCAGGAGGGATAATATGCCGGAAAATGCTAATTTTGCAAGTTGAAACATTAGGCATTGTCGCAAGTTGACACTGCGGCGCAAGATGCCAAGATAACAGGATTCAGAGTGAACAGACACAATATACTGAGGCTGGCACTGCCGGTGGCGTTGGGGGCTGCGCTCCTCGGCGCAACAGCGTGCAACGAAGAGAAAAAGACCGCCATAGAGGAATATGGCGCAGACTCTGCCGTGGCCATTACCAACTTCAAGCTGAAGGCCGACAGCAAGGTCCTCAACAACCTCGACTCCGTTTTCTTCTCGATTGACCTCAAGAACGGCGTGATTTTCAACGCCGACTCACTGCCCGCCGGCACCAAGGTGACTGACCTCATACCGGTCATCTCCTACCCCTCGTCCACACAGGCGGCCGTCATAACCATGGAGGGCGGCGAGAAGCGCGAGGGGGAGGTGGACTACTACAAGAACCCCTCCGACTCTATCGACTTCACCGGCAAGGTCTCAATCAAGCTGACCGCGCAGGACGGCGTTACCACACGCACATACCGTCTGAAAGTCAATGTGCACAAGCTCGTGTCAGACTCGCTGATGTGGGACAAGGTGGCAGTCTCCCCGATACCCTCACGCTCCGGCAACCCTACAGCGCAGAAGAGCGTGTCACGCGAAAACACCGCCTACTGCCTCGTGCGCGAGCAAGACGGCTCGCTCTCTATCGCCACAGCAGCCTCACCCGCTCCGGGCAACTGGCAGATACGCACCGTAGCCGAAAACGGCACTTTTGACATACGCACATTCTCCGTCACCGACGATGCCTTCTACATCCTCGACACCGATGGCAGGCTATACTCGTCAGAAGATGCATCCACTTGGGCTGACACCGGCAAGCGGTGGATAAACATCATCGGCGGCTACCAGTCCACCCTCCTCGGCATAGACTCGGACAACGGCACCCTGCGACATGCATATTACCCCGCAAACTTCACCGCAACGCCCCTCGAAAGCGGCTTCCCCGTGAAGGGGTACTCCAACACCGGCATATTCTCCAACAAGTGGAGCGTCGAGCCGATATGCCTGATGGTGGGCGGCTACGATGCCGACGGACAGACGACTGACGGCGTATGGGCTTTCGACGGCGGCACATGGGCGAAAATATCAGAGCACCCGGTGGGCAAAATCTCCGGAGGCGCACTGATACCCTACTACATCTACCGCACATCGAAAGTCTCTTGGATACAGACAGAGTTCCAGGTGTGGCTGCTGTTGGGAGGCACGCTCCCCGACGGCACGCTGAACCGCACCGTATACCTCAGCTATGACAACGGCGTGAACTGGCAACAGGCCGTGGACTATATGCAGCTGCCTGAATACATCCCGTCGCTCACACAGTGCGACCCGATGGTGCTGACCATGGACAAGAACGCCGCAATATCAGACGCATGGACAAAAAAGCCCTCGCGCCGCGTTGCACCATGGTACATCAAGCACGAGACTGACGGCGACATCATCTCATGGCAATGCCCCTACATCTACCTGTTCGGCGGCATCAACGCAGACGGCGCGTTCAACAACGCTGTATGGCGAGGCGTTCTCAACAAACTGACATTCACCCCGTTGATATGAAAACCGAGCGTTTCCACGGCATACACACCCGCTTGGCGGCTTGGGTTGCGGCACTCGCAATCCTGCTGTCCGCATTGCCGGCGGAAGCTCAGGAGGACTACCGCTTCGACATCGGCGGAGGCATCGGCACGACCGGATACCTCGGCGACGCGAACACGGCGAACCTATACAAGAACCCCTCTTGGGACATCGAGGTGCTGCTGCGCTACATCGCCAACCCGCGCTGGGCGTTCAAGACCAACTTCTACGCCGGCGGGCTGAAAGGGAACTCCGAACAGATGACAAACGTCTTCCCTGGAGGAGAGACATTCAAGTTCACCACCAATTTCTACGAAATAGGCGAGCTGGCAGAGTTCAGCTTCTTCCCCTACGGCATAGGCGAAAAATACCGCAAGCTGAAACGGTGGACCCCCTACATCGCCGCTGGCCTCGGCTTCACGCTGTGGTCTACGGACGGCAAAGCGCACTTCGGAGTGAACATTCCGCTGGGCGTAGGCATAAAATTCAAGGTAAACAAGCGGCTCAACCTCGGCATGGAGTTCCTGATGAAAAAGGTGTTCTCCGACAAGCTCGACGGCGACAACCTCTCCGACCCGTATCAGATAAAAAGCTCTTTCGCGAAAAACACCGACTGGTACTCCACGCTCACCTTCACGATAAGCTACGAATTCAGCAAGCGGTGCGCCGTATGCAACTACAAGGAACGATGAGAAGCGACGACGTGACAGCCCTGATGGCAAGGATTGACAAGGAGCGCGTGCCTCGGCACGTCGCTATCATCATGGACGGCAACGGACGCTGGGCCAAGCGTCAGGGACTGCCACGCTCGGCAGGCCACTACAAGGGCGTGGACAGTGTGCGCGACATCACCCGCTTCGCCTCCGACTTAGGCATCTCCTACCTCTCGCTATACGCATTCTCGACTGAAAACTGGTCGCGGCCACAGGGCGAGGTTGACACCCTTATGCACCTGATAGGGTACGCCATCGAGAACGAAACCCCCGAACTGATGCGCAACAACGTGCGGCTGCACCTCATAGGCGATATCGACGGCCTCCCCGAGGGCGCACGCTGCCGCCTGAGCGCATCCCGCGACAAGCTGGCGAAATGCTCCGGCCTCAACCTGATGCTATGCCTGAACTACTCCGCCCGGTGGGAGCTGACACGCGCCGCGCGAGAGATAGCACGCAGCGTCGCTGACGGCACACTCTCTGCCGACGACATAACTGCCGACGACATAACACGCCGCCTCGCCACCTGGCCCGCGCCAGACCCCGACCTGCTCATACGCACCGGCGGCGAAACCCGCGTCAGCAACTTCCTCCTGTGGCAGATTTCATACGCCGAACTCGTGTTCACCGACACGCTTTGGCCCGATTTCCGCGAGAAGGAGTTTGCAGACGCTCTGCTCCAGTACATGAGCCGCGAGCGACGCTTCGGCAAGACGAGCGAACAGGTCAACAATCAATCCAACACGATTATCCCCAACCACGATATATGAAACGACACATCCACATATATTGTCTCCTGTTGTCTATAATAGCCCTCGCCTACTCACCGGCCAAGGCCTTTGACATCACCCCGGAGACGCCGGCAGACACGATATACAACCCCACTGTGGTCTATTCGCCGATACCGCGCACCTACGAAATCGCGGACATCAAGGTCTCCGGCATTTCCAATGTTGATGACTATGTCATAATCGGCTATTCCGGGCTGTCAGTCGGGCAGCGCGTCGAGATACCCGGCTCTGCTATCACCGACGCCACCAAGCGTTTCTGGCGGCAGAACCTGTACTCCAAAGTGCAGATCAACGTGGTCAAGACTGCCGGCGACAAGGCCTGGCTCGAAATCGTCCTGCGACAGCAGCCGCGCATGTCGGAAATCATATTCTCCGGCGTGAAAGGCGGCGAGAAGAAAGACCTCAACGAGCGGCTCGCCATGATACCGGGACAGCAGATTACCCCCAACATCCTCGCCCGCGCAAAGCAGATTGTCGAAAACTACTACACGGCAAAAGGCTTCAAGAACGTGGAAATCAAGGTGACGCAACATCCAGACATCAGCAAGGAGAACCAAGTCATCGTCAATGTGGACGTAAACCGCAACACCAAGGTCAAGGTGCACAAGATTTACATCGAGGGCAACAAGGTGCTGTCAGACAACAAGCTGAAGCGCACCATGAAAAAGACCAACGAAAACGGCAACATCCTCAACATCTTCAAACAGAAGAAGTTTGTTGAATCAGACTACGCCGACGACAAGAACCGCATCATACAGAAATACAACGAACTGGGATACCGCGACGCCAAGATCGTGAGCGACAGCGTGGTCAAGTACAACGACGACCGCGTGGACGTGTACATCAAGGTGGACGAGGGCAAGAAGTACTACATCAGCGACATCTCATGGGTCGGCAACACCATCTACTCTACCGACATGCTCCAGCAGGTGCTCGACATCTACCCCGGCGACGTGTACAACCAGAAACGCCTCAACAAGCGCACACAGGACGACGAAGACGCTGTCTCGAGCCTGTACCTCGACAACGGATACCTCTTCTTCCAGCTTGTGCCTATCGAGGAGAACATCAAGGGCGACAGCATCGCGCTGCAGATGCGCATAATCGAAGGCCCGCAAGCCCGCGTCAACCGCGTGGTTATCAACGGCAACGACGCCCTCTACGAGAAAGTGATACGCCGCGACCTGCGCGTTCGTCCCGGCGACCTCTTCTCAAAGAACGACCTGATGCGTTCCGCACGCGAAATCGCAGCTTCGGGACACTTCAACCCCGAGACACTCGACATCAAGCCCGAGCCTAACGAGAGCGACGGCACAGTGGATATAGTCTTCAACCTCGAACAGAAGGCCAACGACAAGATCCAGTTCTCATTCGGCTGGGGACAGACGGGCATCACCGGACAGCTCGCGCTGAGTTTCACCAACTTCTCGATGAAGAACCTGTTCTACCCCTCGAAATACAAGGGCATTATACCGCGTGGCGACGGACAGACTTTCTCCGTTTCGGTGCAGACCAACGCCAAGTTCTACCAGAGCTACAACATCTCGTTCTTCGACCCGTGGTTCGGCGGCAAACGCCCCAACTCACTCTCTGTATCGCTCGACTACTCGCGCTCCACGGGCGTCAACCAGAGCTTCTACAACGACAACTGGAACGACGCTTACCTCAACTCCCTCTGGACGCAAGGCTCCTACGGCACAAACTACAACGCATACAACTACCAGAACTCGTACGACCCCAACAAGGTCATTCAGCTCGCCGGCGTGTCCGTGGGCTACGGCTCGCGCCTCACTTGGCCAGACGACTACTTCCAGTTCATGGCAAGCCTCAACTACCGCTGGTACTACCTCAAGAACTGGGAATACCTCTCGTATATGCAGAACGGCACGTCCAACTCGCTCGGCCTGACACTCAGCCTGTCGCGCACCAGCATCGACAACCCGTACTACACACGCCGCGGCTCGACATTCTCGCTCGAGTTCACAGCCACGCCCCCGGCATCCCTGTTCGGCAAAAAAGACTGGAAACAGCTCTCATACGAAGCCAACACCCTCAAGTCAGAGGAGGCCAAGAAAGAGCTGTACCGCTGGATAGAATACTGGAAACTCAAGTTCAAGAGCAAGACATACACACCACTCACCGACCCAGACGGACAGTGGACGCTCGTGCTGATGACCCGCGCCGACTTCGGCCTGCTCGGCTCGTACAACCGATACCTGAAAACGCCTTTCGAGACGTTCTACTTCGGCGGCGACGGCATGACCGGCGGCTACACATACGCCACAGAGACAGTCTCAATGCGCGGCTACGAGAACGGACAGTTCACCCCCAACTACTATGAGGGCTACGCTTACGGAAAGGCGACAATGGAGCTGCACTTCCCCTTCATCCTCCAGCCCGCCACCACCATCTACGGCCTCGTGTTTGCCGAAGCCGGCAACGCCTGGACATCGGTCAAGGACTTCTCCCCCTTCAACCTGAAACGCAGTGCCGGCGCCGGTGTCCGCGTGTTCCTCAGCGTAATCGGATTCCTCGGCGTGGACTGGGCATACGGTTTCGACAAGGTGTGGGGACGGCGCGGCGGAAGCCAGTTCCACTTCGTCCTCGGACAGGAGTTCTGACGCTCACGCTCGCCGCAATTAAACCAGCGGCGCGTGCCGGGTGTCATACACTTAACAACGGCCGCAGAAATGCGTGCCCAACGGAAATTATGCAACCAACAAAACCGACAATATGAAAAAAGCATTTCTAACCCTGATTATCGCCGTTACGGCAGTCATCAGTGCCAACGCACAGAAATTCGCACTCATAGACATGGAATACATACTGCGCAACGTCCCTGCCTACGAAATGGCTAACCAGCAGCTCAACCAGGTGTCACAGCGTTGGGAAAAGGAAGTCACCGAACTCGCCAAAGAGGCGGAGACCATGTACAAGAACTATGAGTCCGACCGCGTGTTCCTCTCCGAAGAGCAGCAGAAAGCCCGCGAGAAGGAAATCGTGGACAAGGAGAACGAGACCTCGCAGCTCCGCAACAAGTACTTCGGCCCGGAGGGCGAGCTCTACAAGAAACGCCAGTCGCTCATGAAGCCTATCCAGGAAGACGTATACAACGCCGTCAAGGCCGTCGCCGAGGAGAAAGGCTACCAGGCAATCTTCGACCGCGCCTCCTCGCAGAGCATCGTTTTCGCCTCGCCCCGCATTGACGTAAGCAACGATGTCCTCGCCAAATTGGGCTATTCCAAGTAATTTTCTTATATTTGCACCCACGTTTGCCCCTGCGGCATTCCAGACACGAATAACAACAAACACGTAATAGCAATGATCAAAAGACTTTTAATCGCAGTGGCGATAGCACTCCCCCTCTTCGCCTCGGCACAGACAGTGAAAATCGGACTTGTTGACGTGACAGCTATTGTCTCAAGCCACCCCGACACACAGGCGGCTCAGACTAAGCTGAACGAAACGCAGAAGAAATACGAAGCCGAATACAAAAAACTCGGTGAGGAGATGCAGCGCATGTATGAGGAGTATGATGCGTATGACAAATCGGCAGATGCCCTCCCTGCTATCAAGGAGCGCAAAGCAAAGGAACTTCAGGACCAACAGGCGAAAATGCAGCAGTTCGAGCAGAGCGCAGGACAGGACATGCAGAAGCTGCAGGCAGAACTGATGCAGCCGATTCTCGCAAAGATACAGCAGGCCATTGAGTCTGTCGGCAAAGAGGGCGGATACACCATAATCCAGAACCTCGACCCGCAGATCATCTTCTACCACGCTGCTCCCGCCGTTGACATAACAGCTGACGTCAAGGCAAAGCTCGGCATGAAGTAAGCCGCCCGAACAACAGACACAACAAGCAAACTGAACGAGGGCGTATCAAAGCTATGATGCGCCCTCAATATTTACCCTCAACCGGGTGACATTGTAGGGACACGGCGTGCCGTGTCCGCCCTGCGACAAAAACAATTCCAAACGCGATGGGTACTAACACACTACCGGCAACCGGCAAAATCGGGGTCTTCGACTCCGGTTACGGCGGGCTGACCATACTCGCCAAGATACGCCGCGCCCTGCCGCAGTATGACTACATTTACCTGGGCGACAACGCACGCGCTCCGTATGGCTCTCGCTCGTTTGACGTCGTCTACGACTATACGCTGCAAGCCGTGCGGCTCCTGTTCGGCCTCGGCTGCCGCCTCGTCATACTCGCGTGCAACACCGCCTCCGCCAAAGCCCTCCGCTCCATTCAGCAGAATGACCTGGCGGGCATCGACCCGACACGGCGCGTCCTCGGCGTGATACGCCCCACCGTCGAGTGCCTCGGCGGCATCACGCGCACACGCCACATCGGCGTGCTCGGCACTCCCGGCACCGTCAACAGCCATTCATACCGCATCGAGACCGCAAAACTGTTCCCCGACATACACGTCACTGAACTTGCCTGCCCCATGTGGGTGCCGCTCATCGAGAACAACGAAGCCGACGGCGACGGTGCAGACTGGTTCGTCCGCAAATACCTCGGCCAGGTGACAGCCGCCGACCCCGAAATCGACACCATCGTGCTCGGCTGCACGCACTACCCCCTGATACTCCCCAAGATACGCAAATACCTCCCCTCCGGCATATCTGTCGTAGCGCAGGGCGAACTCGTGGCAGACAGCCTTGCCGACTACCTGCGCCGCCACCCCGAAATGGAGCGCACCCTCACCAAAGGCGGCACGACTGAATACCTCTCCTCCGAAAACCCCGAGAAATTCAACCCGCTCGCCTCCCTGTTCATGGGCGAATCGGTCGATGCCCGCTGGGTACTGAAATGAAGCAAACAATAATCTCATAAACACATCTATCATGAACAAGTTCAGCAAATACATCGCCGGCGCAATCATACTCGCGCCCCTTGCCCTGACCTCGTGTTCAGACGACGACAACAACACCCGGACAGTCATCACCGACCTTTCGACTGTCAGCTACAACGAGGCCGGCGTATGGGCCGGCTGGAACGTGGATGACGACCTCGAGTTCCAAGGTTTCGAGTTCTCGCACGACTACACAGACTACGGCGGAGGCACAGGTATGTCCTCCGGCTTCGTTGCCGCCAAGCAGACAGACAACGAGTTTCACAACCCGATGTACGAATACCAGTTCACCGTGATGCCCAAAGGCGGCAAGGACGGCGTCGGCACTCCCTACATGGTGGCATACTGGAGCAGCTATGACGAGGCTGGAGAAATCGACTATGACGACCGCACCTGCCACATCACATACAACGGCGGAGGCGACACGCCAATGGTCTTCAGCCCCATCGGAATGTATGTCACCAACAACTGCTACGCTTACTACTCCATGAGCAAGGGCGACGCATACGCCAAGAAATTCGGCGACGGCGACTGGTTCAAGCTCACAGCACACGGCGTGCGTGCTGACGGCTCAGAGACAACGGCAGACTTCTACCTCGCCGACTTCCGCGAGCAGGGCAGCAAAGGCATCGTGTCCGACTGGCAATACTTCGACCTCACAGGCCTCGGCGACGTGCTTCTGATATACTTCACAATGGACTCGTCAGACAGCGGAGCTTACGGCATGAACACCCCGGCATACTTTGCCATCGACAAGTTCACAGCAACGGTACAGACACTCTGACATCATGAATGACATCGAAGAGCTAAGGATGTCGGTACGAGGCATCGAGCCTGACAGAGCCGTGGTCATCATCACTGAATACCTCACGCTGCACCCCGAGGACGATGAAGCCCTCACCCTGCGCGGCATGAAGTACTGGAGCCTCGGACAACGAGCCAACGCCATCAACGACTACCTCGCTGCCATAAACATCAACCCAGACAGCAAGGCACAGATGGCGATGAAAGCCACCTACGAAATCCTCGATTTCTACAACAAAGACCTCTACAACCCCTGACCCCAACAACCTCTTCATAAAGCGATGGCGTGTCATTCGGCACGCCATCGCTGGGACACGGCAAGACAAAATACAATCGGGGGTGCGCATTGCTGCGCATCCCCGATTTTGCTATAAGGTCGAAATGTCGATGCTGGTTACTTGGCGACGTGCTTCTCGCCGTTGAGGATGTAGACAGTCCCCGGCAGCGGACCTCGTATCTCCCTGCCGTTCAGGTCATACATCTTGTTGTCTTTAACTGGATTCATGCCAGTGTCGAAACCGACTTCTGGCACGTCCGCGCTGTAAGACGGCGCGTCAAAGTCCGCCGCTGTGAATATCACGTTCCCCTCTGCATCTGTCACATTTTTCAAATAGATGGCGGCACCGCCATCCCCCGTTGTTGTACACATGAACTGAGGCTGGCACATATAACCTCTGTTTGAGCCTATGCCTTCAACAACTATGATTTCCCTGTCGCTGAATTCCCTGCTGGTGAGAACTGCTCGCTTTCGGATAACACCATTCACAAGAACCTTGTCGGTCTTTTTGACTGTTGTGGAATACAGGGACAAGTAATCCCCAAACATCGCATATACATAACCCTCATCTGCACTGAAATCGTAGACAAGGGCTTCGTCGCCTTTCCGCAACACATAACCGCCGCGTGTTGGGTGCAGTTCAGAAACACATTCTCCGTCAACGAGGACATATATTCTTTCACCCTCCTGGCGCACGTAACATTGTTTTTCGCCGTTGTTGTAAATGACAGGCCAGTAGGTCTTACCGAACAGTTCTTCCGGAACCCCGAATTTTATAGATTGACTTTCATGTACTGTTGTGCTTACCCTGTCGACGTAGAGGTCATAGTTCCAAGTCAAATTTTCGCCGACAAGAGGTCTGTAAGCGGGGGTATCGAAGTCCTCCCACCTGAACATTACAGCTCCCTCGATATCAGTCACTTCATCGATTCTTGCGAATGTCGCTCCATGACCAGTCGTGAAAGGCCCGTATTCAGGGACAAAGAACAGCCCTTCATTTGCGCCAATTCCCTCAACAATTGTATACTGTATGTTTGGCATGTCATCTATATGTACTGTTTGCCGTTTGCGTGCAGCACCGTTTACGATGACCGTGTCCACTGCGTCAACAGTCACCTCCAGTATCTGGCATATTCCGTAAATGCCCATGTCGCCGCTTGAGACTGACATATAGGTATCGCCGGGGTTGGCATCAAAGTCATACGCCAGAACCTCGTCTCCCGGCGCAAGCGTGACCTCGGTGTCGTCTTGATAGTAATACAGCTGTTCATAAATTGAGCCG
>CAKUKR010000011.1 GCA_934663645.1 uncultured Muribaculaceae bacterium
TCTGTCAGCAAGATTGTCAGCGAAATTGACAAGCTCGTCCTCGCCTCCGGCAATGCCGCAAATCTGCGCATCACTCCCGAGATGGTAGAGCGCAACATCGGCGTGAGCAAGGACTTCAACTCCTTCGAGCTGGTTAACGCACTCTCCACGCGCAACTATGCCAAGGCAATGCGCATAGTTGATTCGTTTGCAAAAAATCCGCGCCAGAACCCAACGGAAAAGGTGTGTCCCGCGATATTCTCATTCTATCAGAACATGGTGATTGCGACTTTTCAGAAGGACAAGTCTGACGCATCGCTGATGAAAGCCCTCGGACTGAAGAATACCTTTGCCCTGCGTGACATCAAGAGCGGCCTGCAGCACATCGATGCCCACAAGGCCGTAATGTGCGTAGACGCGATACGCCGCTTTGACGCCATGACCAAAGGCATTGGTTCGATGCAGAACAGCCACCAGCTCCTGAAAGAGCTCATCTTCAAGCTCTTCACCCTCCGCTGACAACATTTATAGTGCGAATTCTTACCTATAAATCGAAATTGCCATCGCTATTAAAAGCATAATGAGTAAGACGATGCACTTCGTCTGGCAATTTCATATAGTCTCCGAAAACATTTTTCAGATAGAGGTCTGTCAGACGAGGCGCGAAGAATTTGTACCCTTCAAATTCTATTTCAACTGGAGGCAGAATTTCATCGTTAGCCATGTTTATACGGCAATGACGGCCATAACACAAGTCAAGTTTGCCATGTTTTGGAGTGAAGAGGCGAGCTACCCCAGTTAATCTTTTCTGCAGATGCCATATACAACTCTTTGTAAACTTACAGTGGCAGCTATTGTGCAGGAAGTTGTTGGCTTTCCAAATTACATAGGCGAATCCTTTGAGGGTCGGTTCTACAGGAAAAATGTCAATGAATGCACCTCTGTATTTGTACGCGCTATCTGCTTTGTCACTTTGCAAGTAGTCTCCCTTGTCATCTCTGATTTTTGCAAAATCGAGGAAGTAATTTGGGTCTGTTTTATGTGTCTGTAGATGAAATCCCGCCGGAAGGCCATTTTCTGCTAATGTGCAAAAACGGTGGAAGTCAGTCATAGTCATTTCAATGTCAATGTCGTCGTCCCATGGGATGAATCCGCCGTGTCTTACAGCTCCGAGAAGTGTACCACCCTCCAGCCAGTATGGTATTCCTTGTTCACGGCAAAACAGGTCTATTGCTTTCAATATCTCAAGTTGTCGTAATTGCATATTGCGGAGGTCTGAACCATCAGGATTGTACCTAGACCTGAGAATTTCGTGTATTGACTTGTCAATCATGTTTGTTGTTTTTGTTTCGTGAGAAGAAAGTTACGAGGTAACTGTGTATTTGGAGGTATGATTCATCACGTGTATAACGCATGCAAAGCGCATACGCTACTGCACATAGAGGAATATCTAACAAAAATGTCAATTCTGTATTTAGGTTGAACTTTCCTACTATGAATACTATGGGTATAAAAGTCAATGATGACAATATATACCGCAGTGTAGATGCATTAAATATGCCAAGTTTGATCTTCAACTGTTTACGTATAAACAAGATACACAACGTTTGAAAAACAATTTCACTTGCGAATGTACACGCGAGCGACAGCCGCGGGGTCAGTATTTGGCATAATGCTAAGTTTAATGCCACATTGAGCAATCCGCAAAAGATGTTGTAAACAACAAGTCGTCGTTCCTTGCCATGTAAAAAAATGACCTGATTGTACATTATCGACTCCACTGCATGCAGTATAAGCCTAATTGAGAAGAGCTGCATTGCAGGCACTGCAGGTGCAAATGCAGCTCCTCCGAAGAAGTCGATTACCTTATCGGAAAGCAGGCATAGTCCGATGCCAGAGGGGATGGTCAAGAACAACACGAAACGCATGATTTTAAGGAGCGTTTCCTGATACATCTGCTTGTTTTCTTTGAGGTATAGCGAGAGCCGTGGCAGTGTCGCGAACACGATTGCGAGCATCATTGAACGGGTCATTTCGACTATCTTTTGTCCCAAAGTGAAGTATGCGACATTTTCAGTGTTGGTGAAATGTCCCAGTATTGTGCGATCGGCCATCGTATAAAGAATGGCTGTGTTGTTTAGCACAAGAACAGTCAGCAGCGGCACTATATATGGTTTGAAATTCAGCCCTGAAAAAAGTTCATTTGCAGGTATGCCGACACGGTGTCTTCCATATATATAGCTGACAAGGTTGCCCACTATAGTGACCACGCACGTTATAAAAACGTAGACATAAACGTCTTTGTCTGATTGCACAAATACAAAGAAGAAAACGAGACTAAGGGTGCGTACCAGTATTGTTTTTATTGTTATGAAACGGAATTCTTCTATTGCTTCAACATACCATTCAATATAAAAAACTTGTGCCACGAGGTTGCCGCAAAGAATCCATGAGATGTTTCGCAGCAATGGGTCATGTATGAAGAAAAATACAAAGGCTACATACACACACAGTATGGAAAGGTTGCTGAGCACATTGATGCAACATAGGTTGCGGAATATCTGCTGGACGAGTGCAGGGTTTGACCGGTTTGCGCTTATTTCACGCAGTCCGTAGTTGTATGTGCCAAGCAAACCGATGGTCGTGAAATATCCCACAAGCACCGTAGCATATTCTATGCTGCCGATGTTTGCTGGGCCGAGCACTCGGTATACATAGCGCGTTACAATCAATGGCAGGAGGGCATTGAACAGCGTCAATGTCCCCTTGGCTATTATATTGCCCACCAATGAGTGCTTTGCCATACTATTGCTCAAAAATGAACAGTCGGTCGGAGAGATGAATGCAATTTTGCAATTCGGTATACCAAAGAGGCAGTGCGGTCTGCGTCTAGACTTGCCCAGTTGCAAAAAGCAGGTTTAATGCTTGTTATGCCACGGCATACTCTACAAAATTACTGCTTTTTTCCGTAATACGCAATGTCTTAACCAATAATATAACAAAAAACAGGGCGAACCAAATGGTTTGCCCTGTTTGTATTAGTGACTATTGTTATTATCGTGCGAGTTTGAAGGTCACGGGGAGTGTGAAGTAGCTTCGTACAGCCTGGCCGTTGTTCTTGCCGGGCTGCCATTTCGGCATTCTCTTCACGACGCGGATTGCCTCCTGGTCGAGGTCCTTGTCAACACCCTTTGCAACTGTCACCTGTTCGATAGAACCGTCTTTGTTGACAACGAAGCGGACAATCACGCGACCCTGAATGTCGTTCTGCTGTGCACGCTCCGGATAACGGAGGTTCTTCTGCAGCCATGAGTACAATGCAGACTCGCCGCCAGGGAATTCAGCACGCTGCTCTACGGCGGTGAAAATCTTCTCTGGTTCGTGTTTCTCAACCACCTTGGGTTCGGGTTCGGGTTCTTTCACCTTCACCTGTTCCTGAACGGCTTTGAAACGGTCGGCGTCGTCGCTACCCTCTTGGTTAACGACGCCACGGGCGGTGTCGTCCTGTTTCTGCTCTTCCTGGGTCATCACCTCGTTCTTCACCTTGTCGGCATCCACGATTGCAATCTGAGTCACCTGCACTGTTGCAAGCACCTCTTCCTTGACCTCGGGAATCTCCTGCTCAAACTTCTGCTCTTCGGGCTGCTCCTCTTCCGGAGCTTCCTCCTCGGCAAATTGAGCCTGAGACATCGCTTCTGCTCTTGCCCGAGCTTCCTCCTCGGCACGCAGTTCAGCCTGCCAGTTGTTGTAGATAGAGAAGCCCCAAACTGCAAGTGCAACTACAAAAAGGCCGATAAGAGTGAACAGAGCTGCGAGATTATGACGCTTGTCGCTTTTGCGACGCATCTGGTAGGCTCCGAACTCCTTGTTCTTGCCTTCAAATATCATGTCGTCCCATGCGCGGGAAGTTAGATCTATATTTGCCATAATATGATTCTTTTATAGGGTTAATAAATCCAACATCACTTGTGGTGACGGTTTTGATAATCAATAAGCATCACAGAGTCGGTCTTGGTCATGTTGTCAATCTGATACTTGGAAATCTGATTGATCTGCATCTCGTCAAGCACTTCTACGAGAGAGCCGTAAGAAGCCTGAGGCGTTGACTTGATGATAATAACCGGTTTTCTCAGTTTATCATCGCGACGAACCTTTGCAGCTTCCTCGTTAAACTTAGCGAGAGCTTGCTCACGGCCTTCCTTGGTTTCCATATCGCCGAACTTACCCGCATCGTAGTCGTCCTTGAGCTTTTTGTACTTAGCCCAAACTTCCTTGTTGCGTTGTCTGATAATTTCACGTATACCGCGCGGAGTAGGTTCGCCGGCTTTAACCTCGTCGGGGAGGAACTCTGACTTCTGAAGGTTGTTGTTGGCGGCGAGGCTTTCGGGCGAATTAAGATCGGCGCCGTTGCCGGGCTTGCCAAAATAGTAATAAACTTCATTTACAACCTTGCCGTTCACGGAGTCCACGTCAAAGGAACCGGGTTTGCGTTTAGCGTCGAGGATGATAGTCACAGCGTCATCAGCAGAAGCCTGTGACATATTGTCAACATTGTCAACCTTCTCGTTGGAGGGAAGCGCGATGTTGAGTGTCTGCGACTTGATCATGGTGGTACAGAGCATGAAGAATGTTATAAGCAACATGTTCATGTCAACCATAGGCGTAAAGTCGACGCGGATGGCCATTTTCTTCTGGTGGGACTTGCCTTTGCCGCCACCGTTGTTTTGCTGAACTTCTGCCATATTATTCTTCTGCCCCCTTCAGTGCTGTAAGTAAGGTAAACTTATTCATGTGGATAGTCTGGAGGTTATCCATGACCATGTGTATAACTTCGAAGGCAGTGTTCTGGTCAGCCTTTATAGCCACACCGCTGCCGCTCTTGATAGCGTCAGTGAGGTTGGTGTTGTCTGACTGGCGCATGGCCTTCATCCACAGCTGGAATTCGTTGGGATGAGATTCATCCTCATTCCAAGAGATAGGAATGCCGGTGATGTGGTTGGGGTTGTTGTCCTTTCCCATCATCCAGTTGTCCATTTTGGTCTGTCCTTCGGGTTGTGAAGCAAGGCTGAGAAATTCTCCCATTTGCTTCAAGGGTACGCCGAAAGAGTTGAGTTTGCTGAACGCAAACTTTTGCTCATCCGAGAATTGGATTTTATCCTTATGTTGAGCGTTGTAGAGTTCGGCTACCTTGTCAAGCAATGCCATGCGCATCTTCTCATTGGAATATGTCTGAGACGTGTCATTGTTCATAGTAAGCCAAACTTTGCCTTGAGGACTAACCAACACTTGAACGTAGTTGGTTTCCTGTACCTTTTCCTCTGATATGGAGGCCGGTGTAATAACGGTGGTAGGCTCCTTAGAGAGGAAGGTAGATGTCAACATGAAGAAGGTAAGCAAAAGCACGGTCACGTCACTCATCGCCGTCATGTCGATGAATGTACTCTTTCTTGCTATTTTTACTCTTCCCATATTAGCTATAAACTTAATTCGGTTTGATTATTAGAAATTCTTGTCGTCCTGTGCGGATGATCAGTGAGTAGCTGAGAATGTAGCTACGATTGAGAAACCGATTTCGTCGATAGCGTAGGTCAGGTTGTCGATCTTGTTTGTGTAGAAGTTGTAAGAGATAACGGCAAGAGCACCAGTGGCGATACCGAATGCGGTGTTGACAAGTGCCTCGGAGATACCGGTTGACAGCTCTGTTGAGTCAGGAGAGCCTGAGCTTGCAAGAGCCTGGAATGATTTGATCATACCGAGCACAGTACCGAGAAGACCGACGAGAGTACCGAGAGTGGTAAGTGTAGCCACGATGGGGAGGTTCTGAGAGAGTGACGGCATCTCGAGTGCAGTGGCCTCTTCAACCTCGTTGCGGAGTGTAGTGAGCTTCTGCTCCTTGCTGAGAGTCTCGTTCTTGTCGAGTTCTTTGTACTTCACGAGTGTGCTGTACACAACAGCAGCAACGGAACCTTTCTGCTTTTTGCAGCGATCCATAGCCTTGTCAATCTGACCGGCAGCGAGGTCAGCCTTGATGCCAGCGACAAACTTGGTGGTGTTGCCCTTGCCGAAAGCGGAGCTGATGGCAATCCAGCGCTCAACTGAGAGGACGATAACTGTGAGGAGCAGGGTCATCAGGATAGGCACGATGAAACCGCCCTTGTAGACAGTACCGAGGAGGTTGAGGGGATGTCCGGCATCGGGGTCGTTACCCTCAAAGTTGCCGGGCGCACCCATCACGAAGAGGAAGATGCAGATGCCGACGATGAGGCAGGCGACAATCACGAGGAATGCGTTGCGGATACCGCGGACATTGCTGATGTTGTCATTGTTTTTCTTTGCCGCAGGTTTCGCTGCAGCGGGCTTGGTAGCCTGAGGCTTAGGAGTTTGAGCTTCCATAACTTAAATTAGTTTGTTATTGATATTATGTTTGTTACTATGTTGTTTGCGGCGAAACGCGACATCAGGATGCCATGGGTGGCTGCCTGTGCCGTGTGTCCTCCGCGAAGTTGATTTGAGTTAAAGTCATAATCCGGTTCAAAGCGGCATCCAAAGGGAAGCAGTGTTCGTCTCCGCACAATTCACCCTTAGACATTGCAAAGTTAGCATAATTTCCAATCAATCCAATAAGTTGGGACGTGAAATATTTGTGAAATCTTTCGCATGGTTTTCACTGCAACGCAACAGCCTTGTTGTTTCTTGCATGCAATAATATGTTGTATAGCATATTTTGCGGCATAAAGTACAAGTCCGGCACACCCCGTATGGGAGAGCCGGACTTGATGATATGTCTTTGCGGTTTGTTCAAAATCGGATTATCCTTAGTTGGAGCTTGGTCAACCATTGATAGCGGCAATGCCTGGCAGCACTTTCCCTTCGATAGCTTCGAGGAGTGCACCGCCGCCTGTAGAAACGTATGACACGCGGTCGGCAAGGCCGAACTTGTTGATGCATGCTACAGAGTCACCTCCGCCCACGAGCGAGAATGCGCCGTTGTCAGTAGCTTCGACAATCGCGTCGGCAATGGCACGCGAGCCGGCGGCAAAGTTGTCAAACTCGAACACGCCGGCAGGGCCGTTCCAGAGTATTGTCTTGGCTGGGAGGATTGCCTCGCGGTATGCACGACGGGTTTCCGGGCCAACATCGAGGCCCATCCAGCCATCTGGTATGTCGTTTGTCGGGCAGATCTGCGTATTCGCATCGTTGCTGAACTTGTCGGCGACAACACTGTCGGAGCCAAGCACGAGGTTGACGCCTTTCGCCTTTGCCTTTGCCATTATGTCGAGCGCAAGGTCGAGCTTGTCGTCCTCGCAGAGGGAGCTGCCGATGTTGCCTCCCATGGCCTTGGCGAATGTATAGACCATGCCGCCGCAGAGGATCAGGTTGTCAACCTTGTCCATGAGGTTCTCGATTATGCCGATCTTGGTTGATACTTTTGAGCCGCCCATGATTGCGGTGAAGGGGCGTTTGATGTCCTTGAGTATGTTGTCAACGGCAGTCACTTCCTTTTCCATGAGGAGGCCGAGCATCTTGTGGTCTGCGTCGAAATAGTCGGCGATGACAGCAGTAGATGCGTGCTTGCGGTGTGCAGTGCCGAAAGCGTCGTTCACATAAACATCAGCGTAGCTTGCCAGCTTCTTGGCAAACTCCTTCTGTTTCTGTTTCATCTCCTGTTTGGCCTCGTCGTATTTTGGATCAGCCTTGTCAATGCCGATGGGCTTGCCCTCCTCCTCGGCGTGGAAGCGGAGGTTCTCGAGCATCAGCACTTCGCCTGGAGCGAGTGCGGCAGCAGCGTCGGAAGCGTCGGCTGCATCAGGTGCGAATTTCACGTCGCGACCAAGAGCCTTGGCTACTGCATCCTTGATTTGGATGAGGGAAAGTTTCGGGTTCACCTTGCCTTTAGGCTTGCCCATGTGCGACATGATGATGAGGCTCCCGCCGTCGTCCAGAATCTTCTTCAACGTGGGGAGGGCACCGCGAATACGGGTGTCGTCAGTGATGTTTCCATTGTCATCGAGGGGGACGTTGAAATCCACCCGGACAATTACCTTTTTACCTGAGAAATTAAAACTATCAATCTTTGCCATTGTGATATGTAATTAGATTATCAATAATTGGCTGGGTGCAAAGGTACAAAAAATATGGGATATACACGCCAGCAGGACACAAATCAACGCCTGGTTTTGGCTCAATTCGCGCAAATAGAGTAATTTTGTACGTCCAAACACGAACCAACTGAAATGACCGACATCACACATATATATAATAAAGGGACTCTCATCTCGCTGACGAGGGATTGGGCAGGCTGCACTGCGGCAAATGCAGCACGGTTGCCCGGCTCGGGGTCTGACCGCATTTATTACCGGCTGACAACGGCTGACGGACGCACGGCAATCGGAGTTATCGGCAACAACATGTCGGAGAACCATTCGTTCATCTCGCTGGCTCGCTATTTTGCGGGCAAGGGACTTGCTGTGCCGCAGATATATGGTTTGGCGGAGGGCGGCGGTGCATACCTTCAAGAGGATTTGGGCGACACGTCGCTGTTTTCGCTGATAGCGGCGCAGGATGTGACGCAGCTGGTCGCGGAGTGCATGAAGTCGCTCGCACAGATGCAGACACAGCCTGTGGAGGAATGGCGCGGCCGGTGTTTTTGCGGACCGTTTGACCGTCGTCAAGCAATGTGGGACTTGAACTATTTCAAATACGAATATCTTAAGCCGTCGGGGACAGTGTTTGACGAGGACAGGCTCGAAGATGACTTCGAGGCACTGGCGACAGCATTGGTCTCGTACCCAAAAAGCCTCGAGGGTTTCATGTACCGCGACTGCCAGAGCCGGAATGTGATGGTGCGTGGCGGCAAGCCGTACTGGATAGATTTTCAGGGTGGGCGTGTCGGACCGAGCGTGTACGATGCTGTGTCGTTCCTGTGGCAAGCCAAGGCGGGGTTCGGCAGCGAGTTCCGCCGTCGTATGCTGTCGGTGTATGCTGACGAGTTCGCAAAATTGCGCGGTATAGAGCCAAGCGAAGTGCTTGGGTCAGTCCCTGTTTTCGTCCTGTTCCGGACATTGCAAGTGCTCGGCGCGTACGGCTTCAGAGGGCTGGTGCAGCATCGGGCGCACTTCATAGAGAGCATACCGGGTGCGCTCGCCAACTTGCATGAGCTGCTTGACGCTGGCACTGTTGACGCATATCCCGAACTGAAACGAGTGTGCGAGGTTCTTGCCAGCGACAATCGCTTTGTGCGCAACGGTTGTGATGGCGGTTTGACAGTCGAGGTGTTCAGTTTCTCGTACAAGCGCGGCTACCCGGCAGACTACAGCGGCAACGGCGGCGGTTTCATGTTTGACTGCCGCGCCCTGCATAACCCTGGCAGGTATGACCAATACAAGCCGCTGACAGGGCTTGACAAGCCAGTTCGGGACTTTCTTGAGGAGCGAGGGGAAATACAGCCGTTTCTCGCTTCGGCCTGGCAACTCACAGACACGGCTGTGGAGTGCTACCGCAGGCGGGGGTTTACGTCGCTTCAGATTGGGTTCGGCTGCACAGGCGGCCGTCACCGCTCGGTGTACAGTGCTGATGCCACCGCAAGGCATATCGCCGCCAAATACCCTGGTGTGAGGGTAGTCGTCAACCATCGCGAGCAAGACATACGCAAGGAGGTGAAGGCATGAAAGCACTGATATTCGCAGCTGGCCTCGGCACACGGCTCAAGCCGTGGACACTCGAACACCCGAAGGCTCTCGTCCCCGTGGCCGGCGAGCCGATGCTTGGGCGCGTAATCCTCAGTCTGCGGGAGCAGGGATTTGACGACGTTGTGGTCAACGTACATCATTTCGCTGGCCAGATAAAGGAGTACTTGGCACATCACGATTTCGGCATGCGCATACGCATTAGCGACGAAAGCGACTTGTTGCTTGATACAGGGGGCGGACTGCTGCGTGCGGCTGACCTGTTGTTCGCTGAAAACGGCGATCCGGTGCTGGTGCACAACGTTGACATACTAAGTAATGCAGACCTGCGGTGGCTAATGCGTCAGCATACCGCTTCAGGGTCGGAGGCGACGCTGCTCGTCAGCGACCGCAAATCGTCGCGCAGACTTGTTGCCGACTGCGACGGACGGCTGAGCGGTTGGCATAACGTGTCAACAGGCGAATACCGCCCGAGAGGCTTCACTCCTGATGCGCGGATGACCGAAGTGGCGTTCAGCGGCATACACGTCGTGTCGTCGCAAATGATTGAGCGTATGCGGAAGCGTGGATACAGCGGTGTTTTCCCGATTATGGACTTTTACCTGAACGAGTGCAACGAGGCGCGGTTCCAGTGCTGCAAGTCTGAAGGCCTTGACCTGATAGACATTGGCAAGCCGGAAACACTCCGCCTTGCCAATGACTTGCTTGCCAGTCGCTGAAAGAATTGTGGTTAACCAGGTCGGTTTTCTATTGTCATAGGTGATATGGATTTGTTCTGGTTGTGCTTTGAATTTGTCTTGGTTGTTATCGTGAATTTGTCCTGGTGATATATATCGTGTAGTCTTTGTCTCTGTTTTCCGAGTGCAAAATTAGCGTGCATTTCATACTCTGCCAAGCGATTTTGCCGACATTGTATGAAATGCACGCTGGATGTATGAAATGACGATTTTCGGGGTTATCGCCACACTATGTAGCTGGCGTTTTCGTATGGGCTTTCCTTTCGTCCTTGTGTCACAGTTTCGCCGTCGGCAGTGCGGTATGCCACGTATGATTCTCCTCCTACAATACGGATCGCATTGTCAACGCCCAGCTTAATCAAGGCTTCCGAGAACTCATCAAAACTAAGGTTGTCGTCAGATATTACGACTGCCATTTCATTGTCTATCTGTGCAAGGGCCTTGTGGGCTGCCTTGGGGTATTGGGCGTTCTCGACCACTTGCCCGTCCACGACGAGCGGGAACTGCCGGAAGAAGTAGCCTTCGGTCTCCGTGGCTGTCTCGAGCAGCGGCGTGGCATCGGCGACGCCTATGGTCATCTGTCCGTTTATAATGGCGCAGTAGCCGCCTTTTGACTTGCCACGGCTAATTAGATTTCCTTTCAGCACAAAAGCGCCGAGTATCTGCCCATTGTCAGCACGCACGTCGGCGGCATGGGTGATGAGGACAGCTGAGGCTGCTTCGTCCGGAGTATTCTTGCCGACTGCCAACGTAGGCACGGCATTGTGAGGATACAGGATTTTGAACGACCAGTCGCCGACCTTTTTCTCAACCACGCTTACATAGCCGTCCTTGCTGGCGTGGGCATCGCGTGCAGCTGGCGATTCTGCCAAGGCATCACCAGTCTCGCTCACACTTGCGAACTTGTCTGCATGAGCCTGTTGCTGTGACGGCATAGGGCTATAGATGCATAGCCCAACTACTCCAAGACACGCCGTAATTATGACTATCAACCAAACAATCAACCGCCTAAGACGCTTGGTCGCCCCATCTGTCTGGTCACTCTCGTCAAATGCTTGTCGGTGAATGACCTTAGAGCGCAGTCTTGGGTCAGGCGGTATGTCCCTGTCATAGGACACTTCGCATACTCCGCCAGTCTGGGGTGCTTTGTCTTCAAGGAAAGTAGCGCACTCACTGGCTGGTGCATCTAGGGAATCGCAAGTCTGTGAAATCTTCTCTCCTTTACGCTTATGGCTTGATTTGTCATGAGGCGGGGCCATATCGGCGTAGATGCCTTGCGAAGCAAGTCTTTCGCATTCATTTTTGTATTTGTCGGGCGCACGGTCGCAATATGTACCGTCATCCTCCTCACCATCGGGTGTCGTGCGAGGCTGCTGCCGATCACGCAGCCGGCGGCGGTTGTTTTCCGGCCGGATTATGCGTATCTCATCATCATTGATGTCATTGTCGTTATGGCTCATATAATGGTTCCCTCCTCTTCTAACACCTCTTTCAGAAGCCGCAGTGCCTCTCTGGATGCCGACAATTCATGCCGGAAAGTCCTGGAGTCTGACATAACGAGCTTCTTCTGGGCAGTGTGGATGTATGAAATGAAATTGCAGTTTATGATAAGGCTCTTGCCTATGCGCACGAATGAACACCTGTTGTTGTCGGTCATGCTGCTGAGCCGCGATTCTACATCTCCAAGTTTCTTGGTGAGCAGATATTCATCGCCGCCGGCCGTCTTGACCAGCGAATAGTTGCCCTGCGCGGTGATGTAAACCACCGCGTCAGCCGGTACTTTGACAAGCTCGACCGATGTCGAGAACAGCAACTGTTTGCTCACAGTATCTGTTTGTTATGGGTTTAATTATCGGTGAGACTTGTCGGGCTTGAAGTCCTCAACGTATGCTGCGCCATCGGTGACTGTCACTTTGAAGCGCGTCGAGCCGGCATTGCCCATATCCGAATATCTGACCGTATACCAGCCGTCGCCCTCTGCGGAAACAGACTTGACCTCGGATCTGTCTGAAGGACCGTCCTGGCTTGCGGTGCGGAAAAGCCATACGGCGTAGCCTCCGCCCTCAAAATCGTATTCGGCACGCAACCGCTTGACAATGCTGCCGGCAAACTGCGACTTGACTTTTGCAAAATCGCGAGTGCCGAATACATAGTCGCGGTACAGCTTATTCAGGAAATTCTCCGCAACTTTAGTGTCGTCGGCGTCATCTTTAGTTTCCGCAATTGTCACGGTATCAGCAACAGCAGTTGCAGTACCTTTTGCTACTGTGTCTGCTACTGTGTCTGCCACAGTGTCGGCGGCTTTACCGTTGGCAGTCTGCCTGTTGCCGCAGGACGGCAGCATCGCGAGCGAACCGGCCGCTATAGCCAATGCCAACAGGTTTTTCATGTTGAAGTTCATGATATATGTATGGTGTATTGGTTCTTTGTCAGCGGCAAATTTAGGCATAATTGCGCTAATATGCAACTCTCTATTCAAAGCAAGGTAATTCGCCGGGGCGTCAATCAGCACTTTTTGCCTCTTGAAGTGGGTATCAGTCACTATATTTTATTACCTTTGCGGAGAATAATACGTGACCAACTGTTTTCAAACCGAATATCTTATGGATATAAGACGATTAATGTTTTCAGCGGTGATAGTCGGCAGCGGAGTTGCCGCCGGCTTTGCGGAGGACACGCCCTTGTGGCTTCGCAACGTGGCTGTCAGCCCCGACGGCACGACCATCGCTTTCACCTATAGAGGTGACATCTACACAGTTCCCTTTGCCGGCGGAGCTGCCACACGCATCACCACAAGCCCGGCTTACGACTTCTCGCCAGTATGGAGTCCTGACAGCAAGCGCATTGCTTTCAGCAGCGACCGCGAGGGGACGGACGACGTTTTCATAGTTGATGCCAAAGGGGGCGTGCCGGTGCGCTTGACGACATCCAACGCCGCCTCGGAAACCCCTAAGGCGTTCATCGACGACACCCACATCCTCTACGGCACGTCGATAATGCCGTCGCAGAAATCGGCGCACGGCCAGTACCAGTCGCAGATGTACGTGGTCGCCGACACCGCCGGCTCGCGTCCCAAGCTGTACCTGTCTATGCCAATGGTGATGGTTGACATCGACCGCGCTTCTGGCAAGATCATATACCAGAACCGCAAGGGGTATGAGGATGTGCTGCGCAAGCATGAGCGTTCATCAGGCACTCCCGATGTGTGGATGTATGATGCCAACGGACAGCAGTTCGATCAGTTGACGACGTTCAACGGCTCTTGCCAAAACCCGATATGGGCTGGCGGCGTCACTTCGTTCTATTACCTGAACGACAGCGATGGCAATAACAATGTATACCTGCGCAACATCGACGGCACGGAGCGCAAGCTGACCGAGTTCAAGCATCATCCGGTGCGCAGCCTCTCCGCTGACAGCAGCGGCCGTCTCCTCGCCTTCAGCCAGGACGGCTGCATATACACCATGCGCGTAGCTGCTGACGGCTCTGTAGAACGCGCTCCCGAGAAGCTGGCGGTGTCAATCGTTGCCGACAACTATGACCCGGACATGGTGAAGACATACGCATCATCAGGCGCAAGCACCATGGCTGTCAGCCCCGACGGCTCGCAGGTCGCTTTTGTGATCCGTGGCGACATATATGTCACTTCCACCAAGTACAAAACCACTCGCCGCATCACCGACACAGCCGGACAGGAACGTCGCGTGTCGTTCTCGCCTGACGGCAAGCAGCTAGTATACGACAGCGAGCGCGACGGCCTGTGGCGCATATACACAGCCTCAATGGAACCGGCCGACACTCTCAACGGTTTCCCATACGCTTCGCGCATCATCGAGAAGATGGTCTATGAATCGCCTGCCAAGAAAGCTGCGCAGCAGCCTGTGTTCAGCCCCGACGGCAAGAAAATCGCATTCCTTGAAGACCGTACCGCGCTGAAGGTGCTTGATATAGCAACGGGCAAAGCTATTACTGTGCTTGACCCGAAATTCAACTACTCATACACTGACGGCGACATACCCTTTGAGTGGAGTCCTGACAGCAAGTACCTGCTGATAACATACATTGGCATTGGCGGATGGAACAACACGGACATTGCAATGGTCGCAGCCGACGGCATGTCAGAGCCTGTTGACCTCACTGTAAGCGGCTATTCCGACGCTGCTCCGCGTTGGGCAGCCGGCGGCGGTGGCATCACCTACCTCTCGGGCAAGTACGGATACCGCAGCCACGGCTCTTGGGGCGAGCAGTATGATGTGCTGCTCATGATGCTTGATGCCGAGAAATGGGACGAGTTCCGCATGACCGAGGAGGAAGTTGCCCTTTCCGAAAAAGATGAGAAGGCAGAAGCTGACAAGGAAAGCAAGGACAAGAAAGACAAAAAGGGAAAAAAGAACAAGGAGGATGCCGCCAAGAAGAAGGGCATCACCATGGACCTCGACAACCGCCTCTACCGCATTTCTCGCCTGACTCCCGTTTCCGGGTTTATCGGCGACTATTGCCTCAGCCCCAAAGCCGACAAGATTTACTACACAATGCGCGGCTCTGACGGCAAGTTTGACCTGATGAAGACCGACCTGCGCAAGAAGGAGACGACACGTCTGCTCCCCGACGTTAACGGCGGATTTGAAATGGATGCCAAGGGCGAGAACCTCTACGTGATTTCCGGCAGCGGCATGAAGGTCATCACCCTCGGCGAGGGCACTCCGACAGTCAAGCCCATCGAGTTTGAGGCTGACTATACACGCGTCCCCTCAGCAGAGCGTGCATACATCTTTGACCACGTGATCAGCCAGGTGCGCGACAAGTTCTATGATGTCAACCTCCACGGCGTTGACTGGGACATGTATGGCAAAGAATACCGCAAGTTCCTCCCCTACATTTCCAACAACCGCGATTTCGCATTGCTGCTTAGTGAGCTCCTCGGTGAACTGAACGCTTCGCACACGGGCGCACGCTCTTTCCCTGCAGGCGCAACCTCAGCTCATGTCAACGGACAGCTTGGAGCATTCTTTGACGAGAGCTATGACGGCGACGGGCTGAAGGTGACGGAAGTCCTCAAGCGCGGGCCTCTCTCTACGGCCGCAGCCAACGTCAAGCCCGGCGACATTATAACAGCAATTGACGGCATGCCTATTCTCAAGGATGCCGACTACTATCCGATGCTCGAAGGGAAAACCGGCAAAAAGACTCACCTCTCCGTAAAGCATGCCGACGGCAAGATTTCGGAAATCACTGTTCGCCCGATTTCTCTCGGAGCACAGAACGGGCTGCTTTACCAACGATTCGTGGAACACAACCGCCATGTTGTCGACTCTATCAGCGGCGGCAAGGTAGCATACGTTCACGTTCAAGGCATGGACAGCTACAGCTTCCGCACCGTCTATGACCAGCTGCTCGGACTGCAACGCAACTGTGAGGCAGTGATAGTTGACACACGTTACAACGGCGGAGGCTGGCTGCATAATGACATCGCAATCTTGCTTTCAGGGCGCGAATATGTCCGCTTCTCGCCACGCGGCAACTACATCGGCAGCGAACCGTTCTCGCAGTGGAACAAGCCGTCTGTCATGCTCGTCAACGAGAGCAACTACAGCGACGCGCACGGCACCCCCTACGTATACAAGACGCTCGGCCTCGGCAAACTGATAGGCGCGCCCGTCCCTGGCACAATGACTGCCGTATGGTGGGAGACGCAGGTTGACCCAACTCTCCTGTTCGGCATTCCGCAGGTGACGTCGCTCGACATGAACGGTAAGCCGCTGGAGAACCAGCAGCTTAACCCCGACATTGAGGTATACAACAAGCCGCTGGAGATGCTCGAAGGCATAGACGCTCAGCTCATCGAAGCGACGCGCGAACTCCTCCGCCAAATCTCTGCGAAGTAACAAAACCGACCCAATCCCAATACAGCCGCTGCGCCTTCATCTGGTGCAGCGGTTTTTCATACGTTGCGGTTTGTGACTTTCCTCACGTTGTTGGCTGATGTGTTGTGTCAATATCCTGTGGAGTGTTTGGGATTATTAGACATAGCTGACTGTTTGCGCGGTCGAAGAACATTGTGTAATTTTGCATCTGATTGTCAGATGCGGCGGTTTCCCGTGTGAGAGTCGCTGATATGACATAAAATTCAGAGGCATTTGCTTGGCGCACTTTTCGGCATTCAGCGTCTTGCGACTCTGTTTGCTTGAAAGGCGGCAAACAGCAGATGTCCCGTAGCTAAAAGACTAAATCATGAAAGGAAAAATTGCAGCAACGGCATTGTTTCTGAGTGCTGGTCTTATGACGGCACAGGCGGATGACAACTACATTTTCAACCACCTTGGCGGCGGTATCGGCGTAGGCACTGCCGGCGTTTCCGTTGAGCTTGCCACTCCAATCTCGCATTTCGTGCAGATGCGTGCCGGCATCTCGTGGATGCCTTCCATCAAGTTCCATTCCGACGTGGACTTCACCTACAACGCGCCTGACGCGGCTGGCATGATGCGTCAGCAGACAGGCACGGTTGACCTGTGCGGCGACCTGGGGCGTTTGCAGGGACAGGTGATCTTCAATGTATACCCGATACCGAAAGTGCCGCTGTATGTGGCTGCGGGCGCGTATTTCGGCGGCAACAAGCTGCTGAAGATTACCGGTTACAGCCCGGACTTGGCTTCTCCGGACGCTCAGCTCGCTATCGGCGACTACAAGATACCGGCCGACGAGAACGGCAACATTTCGGGCGGCTTCAAGGTGAACGACTTCCGTCCGTATGTCGGCATCGGCTGGGGCTGGATGATACCGGGCAAGCTGGTGAATTTCTCGGCCGAGCTCGGTGTGCAGTTCCAGAGCCGCCCGAAGCTGTACACGGACTACGGCGAGATTGACAAGTCGCTCGTTGAGGACGACAACACGTTCAACAAGGTGGCAGATGCTTTGCGGGTTTACCCGACGCTGACGTTCCGTATCAATTTCAAGGCGTTCTGACGCCAGAAATAGTAACAGTAATAACAGATAAGTGCTGATGCCGTATTGAGCCGAAAGGCGTGTCCCCGGTTGTTGTCGGGTATAATATCGGGTGTCGGGGTTGCGTTATATATTGAAGTGCGGACGTGTGCGGCTGGGCTGCGTGCTGTCTGCCGTCATGTTTTGCTAATACGTATATGGGTCAGAAATACATTTCCATTAGGGGGGCGCGTGTCAACAACCTGAAGAGCATTGACGTGGACATTCCACTCAACCGGTTTACAGTGGTGACGGGGGTGAGCGGCTCGGGCAAGTCGTCGCTTGCCTTTGACACTTTATACGCGGAGGGTCAGCGGCGTTACGTCGAGAGTCTGTCAGCATACGCACGGCAGTTTCTCGGGCGAATGTCAAAACCGGAGTGTGACTATATCAAGGGTTTGCCGCCGGCAATAGCCATCGAGCAGAAGGTGAACACGCGCAATCCGCGCAGTACCGTCGGCACGGCGACTGAGATATATGACTACATGCGTATGCTGTTCGCACGTGTCGGCAGGACAATTTCGCCTGTTTCGGGAGAAGTGGTACGCAAAAACGACATCCCTGACATTGTAGACGCGGTGATGTCTTATCCCGAGGGGACACGCATAGCGGTATTGGCAAACATATACCTGCCGGAAGGGCGATCCTTTGACCAGCAACTCGACATTTATCTGAAAGAGGGTTATTCGCGGCTGGAGCAGAACGGAGAGTTCATCGACATTGCCGACCTCATTGCCGAGAACCGCGCCGCGAGCGCGGAGTACTACCGGTTGCTCATCGACCGCCTCTCCGTGGGCGGCGGCGATGACGAGCGGGCGCGGCTGGCGGACTCGATAGAGACAGCATACTTCGAAGGCAACAGCGAGTGCGTGATTTGCGTATGGACGGCTGACGGCGTGAAGACCCACACATTCTCCAATTCGTTCAGTGCGGACGGCATGACATTTCGCGAGCCTGATGACCTGATGTTCAATTTCAACAACCCCTACGGCGCGTGCGAGGCGTGCGAGGGGTTCGGCAAGGTGATGGGTATAAGCGAAGACCTAGTAATCCCAGACAAGACGCTGTCGGTGTATGAGGATGCCGTGATGTGTTTCCGTGGCGAGAAAATGGGGGAGTGGAAGCAGCATCTGGTGCATATTGCCCCAAAATACAAATTCCCGATACACACGCCGTATATCGACCTGACCGAGGAGCAGCGTAAGTTCCTGTGGCATGGCGGCGGCGAATGGGAAGGCATTGACGGTTTTTTCCGCTGGGTGGACGCGAATGCCTACAAGATACAGTACCGCGTGCTCAAAGCCCGCTACATGGGCAAGACCATTTGCCCGGAGTGTCGCGGCAGCCGGCTGCGCCCTGACGTGGAATATGTCAAGGTAGGCGGCAAGTCAATTACAGAGCTGTCGCGTATGCCGCTGAGCCGGCTGCGCGAGTTTTTCGACAATCTGGAACTGGAGGGCAACGACAAGGCGGTAGCAGCGCGGCTGATGACAGAAATCAGTTCGCGGCTCCGGTTTATGGCAGATGTAGGGCTTGGCTACCTAACACTGGAGCGTCCGTGCGCTACGCTGTCGGGCGGCGAAAGCCAGCGCATCAACCTTGCGACATCATTGGGGTCATCGCTTGTCGGGTCTCTGTACATACTTGACGAGCCGAGCATTGGGCTTCACCCTCGCGACACGGAACGGCTTATCGCCGTATTGCGCGGACTGCAGCGCATCGGCAACACGGTTGTTGTGGTAGAGCATGACGAGGAAATCATGCGTGCCGCCGACTATATAATCGACATCGGTCGAGACGCTGGCTCGTTGGGCGGCAAAGTGGTTTACAGCGGCGACGTGGCTGGCATTGAGCAGTCTCCGCTGCCCGAGGGGAAGTCATACACAGTGGACTACCTGCGCGGCAACCTGTCGATACCTGTGCCGCAGCACCGCCGTCCGTGGAAGAAGTACATTGAGGTCAAGGGGGCGTGTGCCAACAACCTGAAAAACATTGATGTCCGTTTCCCTCTGGGCATCATGACCGTGGTGACAGGGGTGAGCGGCTCGGGCAAGTCCACGCTCGTGCGCGACATACTGTATGAGGCGTTGCTGCGGCAAATCGGCGAGCCTGGGGATATGCCCGGGTCACATCGCGGCTTGGCCGGCAACATCAATGGCATAACCGCCGTCGAGTTTGTGGACCAGAACCCGATAGGCACATCGTCGCGCAGCAATGCTGCGACTTACCTGAAAGCATTCGACGAGATACGCCGGCTGTATGCTGAGCAGCAGGCTTCTGTCCAGATGGGGTTCACCGCGGCTCATTTTTCATTCAATGCAGACGGGGGACGGTGCGAAGCATGCAAGGGGGACGGCGTGGTCAGCATACCGATGCAGTTCATGGCGGACATCGTGATACCCTGCGAGGAGTGCCACGGCAAGCGGTACAAGAAGGAAGTGCTCGATGTGAAATACCGAGGCAAGAGCATCTATGACGTGCTCGAAATGACGGTGTCGGAAGCAACGGCGTTCTTCGGCGAGGGTAAATCAGCCACAGAGCAGCGCATCGTCAAGCGGCTGCAGCCGCTGATGGATGTTGGTCTCGGCTACATAAAGCTGGGACAGTCGTCGTCAACGCTTTCAGGCGGCGAGAACCAGCGTGTAAAACTGGCCTATTTCCTTAGCCGCGAGAGTCAGCAACCGTCGATGTTCATATTTGATGAGCCGACAACCGGACTGCATTTCAATGACATATCAACATTGCTGACCTCGTTGCGCCACCTCATAGACAGGGGGCATACAGTGATAATAATCGAGCATAATATGGAGATGATCAAAAGTGCAGACTATATCATCGATATGGGACCTGAAGGGGGCGAGTGCGGAGGCAGTGTAGTGGTCGCCGGCACTCCCGAGCAGGTGGCAGCGTCGCCGCAGTCGCATACCGGACGATACCTGAAACAAGCATTTGAGGAGAAAGTGTTATGAGAGTGTTTTCCGTTATACTGACGGCTGCGATTATGCTGGCAGCAGGCTGCGCCAAGCCGTCGCAAGGCAGTGACAACAGGCTTCGTGATGACCTGTACAGGCAGGTTTGCACCTTGACCAAGGCATACACCGATTCAATGCATTCAGCGACCGACTCATCAGCGGTGTGGGGATTGATGGAACGCTACGTCCTACGCCTGTCGGACGTCAACATGAAGTTTCCGCCTGCCACTGACATGAAGCTTGACGAGGGCCAGAACGACACTATCTATATGCTCACTCAGGGGCTTTTAGCGGCTCGCAACAAGGCGTTGATGTCGCGAGACACTGTTGCAGCCGACACCTTATCAGCCACAGAGACAGCAGAACAACATCTGCCGTCGGAGTGACTTCGACATTCTCAAGAGCCGAAACTCTTGTATGCCTAATGTTTTTTTAGTAATTTTGCACGTACAACAGAACAACCTATCATGCAAAAGCACCGCAAAGCGTTCCTTACCCTACAGAGTGGCGATGTATTCGAAGGCTTCTCCTTCGGCTACGAGAAACCGTGCGCCGGGGAGGTGGTGTTCAACACCGCAATGACCGGCTATCCCGAAAGCCTAACCGACCCGTCCTACGAGGGTCAGATACTCGTCACCACCTATCCGATACTCGGCAACTACGGCGTACCCTCGCGCGAAGTGAGCGGCGCCGACAAGGTGATAGAATATTTCGAGTCATCGCGCATCCACTGCGAGGCCATAATCTGCCAGGACTATTCCTCTGCGCCGTCACACTGGCTGTCACAGCGTCCGTTGAGCGACTGGCTCATCGAGGAGAAAATCCCTGGGCTGTTCGGCATCGACACGCGCCACCTGACAAAGCTGCTGCGCGAGAACGGCAGCATGCTCGGCAAAATCACATTCCCTGACGGGCCTGACATCGACTGGCATGACCCGAACAGCGAGAACCTGATAGCCAAGGTGTCAACACGGCAGGTACAGACATTCGGCAAGGGCGACAAGCATGTGGTGCTGGTGGATTGCGGCACTAAGCTGAACATAATCCGCTGCCTCACACGCCGAGGTGTGCGTGTCACGCTTGTACCATGGGACTATGACTTCAACACGCTCGACTATGACGGCCTGTTTATAAGCAACGGTCCCGGTTCGCCGGAATTTGCCACTGTCACTGTTGACAACCTGCGCCGCGCCATGCAGGAAGACAAGCCGATATGCGGCATCTGCATGGGCAACCAGCTGCTCAGCCTTGCCGCCGGCGCAAAGATATACAAGCTGAAATACGGTCACCGCAGCCATAACCAGCCAGTGCGCATGACAGGAACTAACAAGTGCTTCATCACATCGCAGAACCACGGTTTCGCTGTTGACAACGATACTATACCGGAGTGTTGGGAGCCGCTGTTCATCAACATGAATGACGGTTCAAACGAGGGAATACGCCACAAGACCAAGCCGTTCTTCTCGGCGCAGTTCCACCCGGAAGCTTCTTCAGGTCCGAAAGACACGGAGTTCATTTTCGACGATTTCATTAACCTCCTCTGACACACAGCATCATGGCAAACGACACAAAGAAAATCAAGAAAGCCTTGCTCTTGGGTTCAGGGGCATTGAAAATCGGTGAGGCCGGCGAGTTTGACTACAGCGGCTCGCAGGCGCTAAAAGCCCTCAAGGAAGAGGGAATCGAAACCATACTCATCAACCCGAATATCGCCACTGTCCAGACTTCGGAGGGGTTTGCGGACAGGATATACTTCCTGCCCGTGACACCGTATTTCGTGCGGAAGGTCATAGAGAAGGAACGCCCCGACGGAATACTGCTCGCCTTTGGTGGACAGACCGCGCTCAACTGCGGAGTGGCTCTCTACAATGAGGGAGTGTTTGACGAGTTCGGCATCACCGTGCTCGGCACGCCTGTAGATGCAATAATTGCCACTGAAGACCGCGAGATGTTTGTGCGCCGCCTCGACGAGATTGATGTCAAGACCATCAAGAGCGAAGCGGTGACAACTGTGGAGGATGCGGTTGCAGCGGCAGAGGAGTTGGGGTATCCTATTATCGTCCGCGCTGCATACGCGCTAGGCGGACTGGGCAGCGGCTTCTGCGACACCCGCGAGCAACTCGTTGCTCTGGCTGAAAAAGCGCTATCATTTTCGCCGCAGGTGCTTATAGAGAAGTCGCTGAAAGGCTGGAAGGAAGTCGAATATGAGGTGATGCGTGACCGATATGACAACTGCATCACCGTCTGCAATATGGAGAACTTCGACCCTCTGGGCATACATACAGGCGAGAGCATTGTTGTTGCGCCGTCACAGACATTGAGCAACGAGGATTACCACGCGCTGCGCAAACTCGCCATCAAAATCATACGACACATAGGCATCGTAGGCGAGTGCAATGTTCAGTATGCCTACGACCCGCAGTCGATGGACTACCGTGTCATCGAGGTCAACGCCCGCTTGTCGCGCAGTTCGGCTCTCGCCTCAAAAGCGACAGGCTATCCGCTCGCCTTTGTGGCAGCAAAACTGGGACTGGGCTACGGTCTGTTTGAACTGAAAAACTCTGTCACCAAGTGCACGTCGGCCTTCTTTGAGCCAGCGTTGGACTACATAGTCTGCAAGATACCGCGCTGGGATCTCGGCAAATTCCACAATGTGGCCCGCGAAATCGGCTCGTCTATGAAATCTGTCGGCGAGGTCATGGCGATAGGCCGCACCTTCGAGGAGGTAATACAGAAGGGTCTGCGCATGATAGGGCAGGGGATGCACGGTTTTGTGGAGAACAAGCAGCTCGACGTTGCGGACATAGACAAAGCTCTTGCTGAGCCGACTGACAAGCGCATATTCGTCATAGCGCAGGCTCTGCATCGTGGCTATTCTGTTGAACGCATACATGAACTGACCAAAATCGACCTCTGGTTCTTGCAGAAGTTGAACAATATTGTCACCACATCACGCGAACTCGACAAGTATGACAGTCTCGAGTCATTGCCAGAAGACTTGTTGCGTCTTGCCAAACAGCAGGGCTTCAGCGACTTCCAGATAGGCCGCGCCATATACGGCGACCGTATGCACAAGGAGAGCGAGCCGCTTAGCAACAGCGTCCGCGCCTACCGCATCGCCAAGGGGATACGCCCGTTTGTCAAGCAGATAGACACGCTGGCCGCCGAATACCCGGCGCAGACCAACTACCTGTACCTGACGTACAACGGCGACTGCGATGATGTGCAGTATCTGCATGACCACCGCTCGGTTGTTGTCCTCGGTTCGGGCGCGTACCGCATCGGCAGTTCCGTAGAGTTCGACTGGTGCGGCGTAAACGCGCTGCTGACAGTAGCCAAGGAAGGCTGGCGGCCGGTGATGATAAACTACAACCCGGAAACAGTCTCTACTGATTATGATATGTGTGATCGCCTGTATTTTGACGAACTCACGTACGAGCGTGTTATGGACATTCTGGAGCTGGAGGCGCCCCACGGCGTGATACTCTCGACTGGCGGACAAATACCGAACAACCTCGCGATGCGCCTCGATGCCAGCGGAGTGAACATACTCGGCACACAGGCTCGTGACATTGACAATGCCGAGGACCGCAACAAGTTCTCGCAGCTGTGTGACAGCATCGGCGTTGACCAGCCGCGTTGGAGCGAATTGACATCAATGGATGCCATCGACCGGTTTGTCGATGAAGTCGGCTACCCCATACTTGTGCGTCCGAGCTACGTTCTCTCTGGCGCAGCGATGAACGTGTGCAGCAACGAGCAGGAGCTGACACGCTTCCTCAAGCTCGCTGCCGACGTTTCCAAGCAGCACCCGGTTGTAGTGACCGAGTTCATTCAGGAGGCCAAGGAGATAGAGATGGATGCAGTGGCCCAGGACGGCCAAATCAAGCTGTATGCCATAAGCGAGCATATCGAGTTTGCGGGTGTCCACTCCGGAGACGCGACTATACAGTTCCCGGCGCAGAAAATGTATGTTGAGACAATGCGCCGCATCAAGAAGATTTCAGGACGCATTGCAAAGGCTCTGCACATCTCCGGCCCGTTCAACATACAGTTCCTTGCCAAAAACAATGACATCAAGGTGATAGAGTGCAACCTGCGTGCATCGCGGTCATTCCCCTTCGTATCGAAGGTCTCGAAGCAGAACTTCATCGATGCGGCAACTCGCGTCATGCTCGGCCTCGAGGTGGAGAAGGCCGTCGGCACGGCTTTCGACCTTGACTATGTCGGCATCAAGGCTTCGCAGTTCTCATTCTCGCGGTTGCAGGGCGCAGACCCGGTGCTTGGCGTGGATATGTCCTCTACTGGTGAGGTTGGGTGTATGGGCGACGACACCTCGGAGGCGATACTCAAATCGATGCTATCTGTGGGCTATACCATACCGCGCCATGGCGTGCTGATGTCATCAGGCTCTGCACGGCAGAAGGTTTCGCTGCTCGACTCTGCCCGACTGCTGCACCGCAAGGGGTACACCATTTACGCAACAGAGGGGACGCAGCGTTTCCTTAACGACAACGGCGTGCCGGCACTGCGAGCTTACTGGCCGTCCGAAGAGCAGAAGCCGCAAATCATAGAGATGCTGCACAACCGCCAAATCGATTTGGTAGTAAACATCCCCAAGGATTTGACTCCCAAAGAATTGAGTAATGGCTACACAGTGCGCCGTGCGGCAGTTGACCTCAACATTCCGCTGATAACGAATGCTCGCCTTGCCTCGGCATTCATAACCGCGTTCTGCACGCTCTCCCTTGATGACATCAAAATCAAGTCGTGGGACGAGTATTGAGCGGCGTTCATAATAGTGTATTGAAATGAGTGACATCATACTCGGAATAGAATCCTCTTGCGACGATACGTCTGCGGCAGTCATAGCCGACGGCATATTGATGAGCAATGTCATTGCATCGCAGCAGGTGCACGAGGCGTATGGCGGAGTCGTGCCTGAACTGGCCTCAAGAGCGCACCAGCAGAATATACTGCCTGTTGTGAGCGAGGCTATACGTCAGGCCGGCATTTCACTTGGCCAGTTGTCTGCCATCGCATTCACACGCGGCCCGGGGCTGCTCGGCTCGCTGCTTGTCGGGGTGAGCTTCGCCAAGGCGCTTGCCATATCGCTCGGTATTCCGACTGTCGATGTCAATCACCTGCATGGTCATATCCTCTCTCATTTCATCAAGACCGACAGCGACACGGCTGTTCCGTCATTCCCGATGCTCTGTCTGCTTGTTTCTGGGGGCAATTCGCAGATTGTCCTGGTGCGCTCCCCGTTTGACATGGAAATCATAGGGCAGACCATAGACGATGCAGCCGGCGAGGCATTCGACAAGTGTGCGAAGACAATAGGTTTGCCCTATCCGGGCGGCCCGCACATAGACCGGCTCGCGCAGGATGGCAATGCTGCGAAATTCAAGTTGGCTAAGCCTCATATTCAGGGGTTTGACTATTCGTTTTCCGGGTTGAAAACGTCTTTCCTGTACACTGTCCGTGACGGCGTGAAAGCCGATGCCGATTTCATTGAGCACAGCAAGTGTGACCTTGCAGCGTCTTTGCAACGCACAATAGTTGACATTCTCGTTGACAAGTTCGGCAAGGCCATTGACGCACACCCCGAAGTGCAGAACATTGCCGTTGCCGGTGGTGTTTCAGCCAACTCTGCCGTGAGAGAGGCTGTAGCAGAACTCGGTCAGCGCAAGGGCCTGTCAGCGTGGATTCCCCCCCGTAAGTTCACGACTGACAACGCGGCAATGGTTGCCATAGCCGGATATTACAAGTATTTGCGCAAAGACTTTTGTCACCTCGATGCACCGCCATTTGCGCGTGTTGACATATAATGTATAATCCTACAGTCTCCTCTGTTTATGCCCGAGAATAACGCTTCCACACACACTGAGATGAACACCGAAGTCCGCTACTTGGTGATTTACGGCTATACGAGCCGCGAACTTGCGAAAGTCATCAAGCATTTCAAGCTGCACCTGCCTGAGTATGTGAAAATCTCCGTCCGCACGCAGAGCCTTGTATCACGCATCACACTCACTGGTGTTGACAACAAAGTCGAGCTGTTGCGCTTCAAGATGAACCGCTTCCAGCAGATGCTTGCAGATATTTTCAGCGAGGAAGTCATATCGATGCAGGACAAGACGCTGCCGCAGGTGCTCGGAGAATTGCTTACCGAGCGTGAGTTGTCAGTGTCGTGTGCAGAGAGTTGTACGGGTGGCAACATAGCACACCGCATTGTGCAGATACCCGGGTCGTCGGCATATTTCCTGGGGAGCATAGTCAGCTATTCCAATGATGTAAAGGCTGGTGTTTTGGGTGTATCACGTTCAGACATCGACAATTACGGCGCGGTCAGCGAGCAGGTGGCAGAAGGTATGGTGAAAGGTGTATGCCGTCTGATGCGTACCGAGTGCGGCATTGCGACATCGGGTATAGCCGGCCCGGACGGCGGGACGAAGTACAAGCCTGTAGGGACGGTGTGGATAGCGGCAAAGTGCCTTGACCGCGTGGTGAGCGAGTGCATACATTTCGACGGTGACCGGAACGAGGTAATCGAATCAGCTACCAACCACGGCATGTTCATGCTGATGCGGCTGCTGCGCAATACATACGTTATGCAGGAGGATTTCACCGACGAGTGATGCGGCAAAAACCTCCTGCATGGTTTTCTGTATTGCTAAAACCTAATCAGTTCAATAAGCATTAAGCGAAGCGAGCAATTGTGCCAGATGCTGGTCGTTGTCGGAGATCCGCTTCAGCCGCGCCTCATACGCGCCATAGTCCTTGACAGGACATGCGGCAACGCCTGACTCTGCGGCGGCACGAGCAACTGCGGGGGAAACAGTAGTGAGCAGACGCGGGTCAAGCGGCTTGGGGAGGATGTAGTCGCGTCCGAACTCCATGTTCTTTGCCCCGTAAGCCTCATCTACTATCTGTGGCACAGGTCGTCGAGCAAGTTCTGCAATGGCATGAACGGCAGCGATTTTCATTTCATCATTTATAGCACGGGCGTGACAGTCAAGTGCGCCACGGAAAATGTACGGGAAGCCAAGTACATTGTTTATCTGGTTCGGATAGTCGCTGCGGCCTGTAGCGACTATGATGTCATCGCGCGTCTCATGAGCGAGCTGATAGTCAATTTCGGGGTTCGGGTTTGCCAGCGCAAACACTATCGGTTTCGGAGCCATGGTGAGGAGCATTTCGGGAGTGAGGACATTGGCAACACTCAGTCCGAGGAACAAGTCCGCGCCCTTGATGGCCTCAGCCAGTGTGTGGAGGTCGCGGTCTGTGGCAAATTCCCGCTTGTGCTCATTGAGTGTCGGGTTGTCTTTGCGGATTACGCCGTGCGAGTCGCACATGACGATGTTTTCCTTCTTCAGTCCCAACTTGCAGAACAGTTTCGTGCAGCTTATCGCAGCTGCTCCTGCTCCATTTACAACCACTTGTATCTCGTCGATTTTCTTGCACTGTATCTTCAGCGCATTGAGCAGGCCAGCCGAGGATATTATCGCCGTGCCGTGCTGGTCATCGTGCATGACTGGTATGTTGCACTCCTTGCGCAGACGGTTCTCAATGGCAAAACATTCCGGAGCCTTTATGTCCTCGAGGTTGATGCCGCCGAATGTCGGCGCAAGGCTCTTGACTATGTCAACAAACTTGTCGGGATCTTTCTCGTTAATTTCGATGTCGAATGCGTCGAGACCGGAGAATATTTTGAAAAGCAATGCTTTCCCCTCCATGACTGGCTTTGCTGCGTCAGCGCCTATGTCGCCCAACCCGAGGACAGCCGTTCCGTTACTTATCACAGCTACGAGGTTGCCCTTGTCTGTATAGTCGTATGCCAAACTGGGATTCTTCTCTATTTCCTTGCACGGATAAGCCACGCCTGGGGAATATGCCAGCGACAGGTCTAGTTGGGTGCCATGTTCCTTGGTAGGGACTACTTCGATTTTTCCGGGGTGCGGCTCGTTATGATACCGCAACGCCATTTCCTTGGTTACTTCGGTCATATTAGATTTGTCCTTTATCAATTATAGTACAACCGTACCCCGAAAATGTTCTGTTGTCGCCATGCGCTGTTAACATAGATTGTACTATCTGGCGTGGGCGTATTGACGTAACTTTGACACATTGGCGAACATGGCAAACGTGCAAATTTGTAAGCAGTGAATTAGTCGGAGTTGTCAGAAAATTTTCATAATACCCTGAATGTCAGGATGTGTCGATTTTTGACAGGCTTGAAAGTTTTCCGAAATGGGAAACTGTCAATATTTTTTCTCGTGCCAAGCTGACGAAATCCGAAAAATAATTGCTACATTTGCATGTCAGTTTTTGAGGCTTCCAAGTGAGGCTTCGTACAAGTTTAGTTGTAACAATTCTATTCTACTATGATACAGGTAGTTGAAAAACGGGATGGCCGTGTCGTCGGTTTCAATGAAGAGAAAATCAAGGCCGCTATCCGCAAGGCAATGCTCACCACGGAAAAAGGTGAGGACGAATCGCTCATACAGCGTATTTCCGACCACATAGCCATGACCGGAAAGGAACGCATGACTGTCGAGGAAATACAGGACCGTGTGGAAATGGAGCTGATGAAGTCGAAGCGCAAGGAGGTGGCTAAGCGGTACATAGCATACCGCGACAAGCGTTCAATCGCTCGCCGAGCCAAGACTCGCGACCTGTTTCTGGAGATTATAGAGACCCGCAACAACGACATCACGCGAGAAAACGCAAACATGAACACCGACTCTCCGGCTGGAATGATGATGAAGTTCGCCAGTGAATCGACCAAGCCCTTCGTTGACGACTACCTGCTCTCCGACGAGACCCGTACGGCGATGAAGAACAACTACATACACATACACGACAAGGACTATTATCCCACCAAGTCGCTGACGTGTGTACAGCACCCTCTCGACAAGATACTCAAGCACGGGTTCAACGCCGGTCACGGCGAGTCTCGTCCTGCAAAACGCATTGAGACTGCAAGCGTAATAGCCTGCATCTCGCTTGAGACAGCCCAGAATGAGATGCATGGAGGACAGGCCATTCCAGCTTTCGACTTCTACCTTGCGCCGTTTGTCCGCAGCACTTTTGTAGAGGAAATAAAGGTTCTCGAGCGTATAATGGACGCTGACCTTAAGCACCTGTATGATTATGATGTCGAGGACTATGTGGTCAAGTCTCTTGGTGGACTGTGCGGTGATGACCGGTATGTGACCCATGCTGTCAACCGCACCGTGGAGCGCGTGCATCAGGCGATGGAGGCGTTTATCCACAACATGAACACTATCCACTCTCGCGGCGGAAACCAGGTCGTGTTCTCGTCAATCAACTACGGCACAGACACTTCTGCTGAAGGGCGTTGTGTAATTCGCGAGCTGCTCCGTTCTACATACGAGGGCGTGGGCAATGGCGCGACTGCAATTTTCCCGATACAGATATGGAAAAAGAAACGAGGAGTGAACTACCTGCCCGAAGACCGCAACTATGACCTGTACCTGATGGCGTGCAAGGTATCTGCCCGCCGGTTCTTCCCGAATTTTCTCAATCTCGATGCTACATTCAACCGACATGAACAGTGGCGAGCCGATGACCCGGAACGCTACCGTCATGAGGTGGCCACTATGGGATGCCGCACCCGAGTGTATGAAAACCGTTTCGGAGAAAAGACGTCAATAGGGCGCGGCAACCTGTCGTTTACCACCATAAACATAGTGCGGCTCGCCATAGAAGTGATGAAGATTGAAGACCCGAAGGAGCGCATCGATACTTTCTTCCGCCACCTTGACGACACTCTTGAGATAACTGCCCGCCAGCTTGATGAGCGTTACCAGTATCAGAAGACGGCTCTTGCCAAGCAGTTTCCTCTGCTTATGAAGTCGTTGTGGACAGGTGCAGAGACGCTGAAGCCAACCGATACTATCGAGAGTGTACTTCAGCAGGGAACTCTCGGCATCGGTTTCATAGGCCTTGCAGAGTGCCTGATTGCACTTACCGGCCACCACCACGGCGAGAGTGACGAGGCACAGCAGCTCGGACTGAAGATCGTGTCGCACATGCGCGACCGTGCCAACGAGTTCAGCGAGCGTTTCAATCACAACTATTCCATTCTTGCCACTCCTGCTGAAGGCTTGTCTGGACGTTTCACGCGAATAGACCGCAAGGAGTTTGGCGTTATCGCTGGCGTAACTGACAAGGACTATTACACCAACTCAAACCATGTACCTGTCTACTATCAGTGTTCTCCGAAGCACAAAGCGGAGGTTGAGGCCCCGTATCACGACCTCACCCGTGGCGGTCACATATTCTATGTGGAGATAGACGGAGATGCAACCCACAACCCGAAAGCGATAATGCAGATTGTGGACTTGCTCGACAAGTACAATATGGGGTACGGTTCGGTCAACCACAACCGAAACCACTGTCCGAACTGCGGATATGAGAATGCGGACACAGATATGCACGAATGTCCCAAATGCGGCACTCATTTTGAGACCATACAGCGCATTACCGGCTATCTCGTCGGGACTACTGACCGCTGGAACTCTGGCAAACTCGCAGAACTTGCCGACAGAGTAGTGCACAAATGAGCAGAACCTACAATGTGATGAGAATAGTGCGCGGAACAACGGTCGATGGGCCGGGGTTCCGCACCTCCATATACCTTGCCGGTTGCAGACATCACTGCCCCGGGTGCCACAATCCCTCGACTTGGGACGACAATGCCGGCGAAGTGATGTCGCTTGACGAGATTTTGGACGTTATCGAAGGGGAGGGCTATGACGTGACTCTCACAGGTGGCGACCCTCTATGCCATCCTGAAGCAACAGCTGTTCTTGCATCTGCGATACACCGGCTCGGTTTCAGCGTGTGGATGTACACAGGATATACATGGGAGGAAATATGTGCCGCCCCTGCTCTCTATGCAGCGGTGGCTGATGTTGACACAATTGTAGATGGACGGTATGTCGAGGAGTTGCGTGACCCGGACTTGTTGTTCCGAGGCTCTTCAAACCAGCGTATACTCGCATTGACACATGGCAGTGACGGTACAGTCTCTGCAGCACCGTGGCGTGACCCGTATGCGATATGATGAATTGGAGTGAGGCTCACGATGACTTCATCAGCTCCAATACGTGATCTGTAAATTCTTGCTCCGGCATGTCGTAGGGCAGCCAGTGTATGGTGAACCCTCGCCGCTCCATGCCTCTGAACCATGTCATCTGCCGCTTAGCGAACTGGTGTATTGCCGTTTCAAGCCCTTTGAACATTTCAGTGTATGACAATTTCCCAATTACGTATAGCGTGAGGAACTTGTATTCCAGCCCGTAGTAAATCAGGTCTTCGGGCGAAATGCCGCTGTCAAGCAGCGACTTCACCTCGTCTGCCATTCCCTCGTCGATGCGTGACTGAAGCCTCTCTGATATGCGCCGCCGGCGAGATTCGCGGTCTATGTCAACGCCGATTATCAGTGCATCTGTTCGCTTTGTGCGGCTGCGGTCGGCAAGAGCCGCATGTTCGGGGTGGTCGCGGTAGTATGTCTCGATTTCAATGGCGCGGATTGCACGTTTCACCGTGTCTACGTCTGTGGTGTTGTGCAGCTGCTTCATGGCAGCGAGCCTGGCTGTCAGTTCCTCGAGTGTGTATGCAGCCAGCTCTTTGCGCAATTCCGGATTTTCAGGCACATCCGGCAGCGTGACCCCTGCCAATACTGTTTCGACATACATGCCAGAGCCTCCGCAGATTACAGGCACAAGACCCCGCGACAGAATATCCTTTTCCACTCGGCGGAAGTCCGTCACATAGCGGTGCAGGTTGTACTTGTCGCCAGCTTCTGCCACGTCCACAAGGTGATAGGGTATCTCGCCGTATTCTTCCAAGTCCTTGCCAGTGCCGATGGTCATGCCTCGGTAGACCTGACGCGAGTCTGCGCTGATGATTTCCGAGTGCAACGCCCGTGCCACTGAAACGGCTCGCCGTGTCTTGCCTGATGCCGTCGGACCTACTATCGCTATCTCCTGTTTCATCTTATGGTCATGTTAGAGCCATGGGTGTGATGATTCTCATTTCTGAATATCCTCCTCCACCAGCTGCGCAGCCGAAACATCGGCATGTCTGAATTGAACAGCGAAATCCTTATCCATTTGTCGTCCTGAAAGTCAATGTCTGACTTGTACACGTCTACTAGGTTGAAATTCGGGCGGTAGTTGCCTATGCCCAAGCGTCGCACACCCCGCTCGTCGTATATCTTGCTGGTCAGAATTATGGTTGAAAGGCGGGTAGTGTCAATTACGCTCAGACGCGACAACCGGCCAGGCTCGGTAGAGTAAATCTTCTTGATAACCTCATAGTCCATCCACTTGCCGGCAGTCTTGAGAGGCGGGCAGTCGCCTGTGCTGTTCGGTTTTACAAAATAGAAATAGCGGAGCAACGTGTGGCCTTTGATGCCGGTACGCCGCCCATAGAAGAAGCGCAGATCCCCGTCGACCCCTGTCATTTTGCGTATGATTTCGCCAGCAGTGCTAGCAGGGAGGCCGTTCACATTGCGCTTGGTGAGGAACGGTGTCTCCATCACCTCGCCGCATTTTGTGTCGGGTGTGGGAAAATGTTCATCTACATAGATGTTGTTGCCGCAGATTACGTAGAAGCGCAGGTAGGTTTTGGCCGTCATGTCCTCTATCTCCTCGGGGGTGATGATTTCATCGTTTTCGCGCAGGTCGAGATACAGGTTGTAGTATCGGGCGGTAAAATACACTATATCAAGAATAAAGCCGATGACGACTATCCACGTGAAAATGTACCAATCGCGGGCATTCTGACTTGCATTGACATAGAATATGAGAAAATACCACCAAACCAAGACTGTAAGGCACAGCAGCATGACAGTCAGGTTGCGCAATTGGAAATGTGATTCAGAACTGTATATACGGCTGATCCGGTTACCTCCGATATACTCGGAATTACGAATTCTGCAGTCGCGGCACAAGTTGATTTTCTCTCGTTTCAAATATGTCACAAACAGTGTTACTGTAGCCGTCGGCAGATACATAAGCGACGGCATATATGCTCCCTGATAGAATATTACTTCATCGGGAAGGCTTACCACCCCGATAGCGTTTGACAGGTTTACGGCCACTGCTATCAGCGAATAAATGACAAGGCTCATGAAAATCGCGTAGGGGACGATGGCGCACAGGCCAAACCTCCCCCTCGCGACATTCACAATCTTGTAGATGACCAATGCGCACAGCAGCGAGAAAACAGGCGAGAGAATCGTGGGGAAAAAACGTGTCACGACAAACATGGCTGTCAGCACGCCGAGGCACAGCGCGTGAAGCCTCCAGAAGTTGAAAAGCCTGATGCTGTCTATTTTGTGCAGGTCATCCATATATTCATATCAACACTTCAATTGAGTTGAGTGTTGAGGAAGTCAAGCACTTTTTGGTACAGCTGCACACGGGCGTTGCACATACGCAGGCTGTGTTCAAAACCGGTAAAAGACATCATGTCAAATATCGTCCCTTCTCTATTGAGCTTGGATGTATACTTCAACGTGTTGTAGTAATGTACGTTGTCGTCTGAAGTGCCCGACATTATCAGCAGCCGGCCGTTGAGGTCTTTGGTCCGGTTGAGTGCTGATGCAGTTTCGTAACCGGCCTCGTTCTGCTGCGGCGTGAGCATATAGCGTTCCGTGTAAATTGAGTCATAGTAACGCCAGTCGGTCACAGGCGCCATCGACACGCCGGCCTTGAAGGGCGAATTGGGCGCTGACATTTCCATGAGCGTCATGTAGCCGCCGTAGCTCCAGCCGAAGCATGCCACCCTCTCTGCGTCTATGTAGGGAAGCGACGCGAAATAGCGTGCGCCAGCTATCTGGTCCGCGGTCTCGTATTCCCCAAGCCGCTTGTAGACGCTGTTCGCCCACTCGCGTGTGCGGTTGCCTGTGCCGCGTCCGTCCACGCAGGCGATTATGTAGCCCTCACTCGCGAGGTAGAACATGCCGTCCATGCTCCACTTGTTGAGCACCTGCTGCGAGTCTGGCCCGTTGTACTGGTAGGTCAGCAGCGGATACTTCTTTGATGCGTCAAAGTCTGCCGGCTTGATGACGTATGCGTCCATTTCCTCGCCCACGGCATTGGGGACTTTCATCAGTTCCACCTTGGGAGCAGAGGCGTATTTGGCGGCATACTCCTCGTTCATGTTGACTACGGTCGATTTCTTGCCGTCTGTGGTGCAAATCGTGTACTGGTTCGGGGTCGAGATATTGCTGTAGTTGCGCAGGTAATACTCGAAGTTGGAGCTGAACGATGCGTTCTCCGTGCCGTCAACGTCGTTGAGCAGCTTCATCGCGCCCTTGCTGTCTACGCGGGCGACGTTGCGGTTGACCGCGCCGCGCTTCGTGCATTGCACATACACATTGCCGCGTGCATCGCGTCCGTAGTAACTGGTTATGTTGAAGTTGCCGTCGGTCACCTTGCGTATCATCTTGCCCGTGTAGTCATATTCATACAGGTGGCGGTAGCCCGACTTCTCGCTGCCGATGATGAATGACGACTTGCCGAAATCTATCATCTGGTAGGCGGCAGGGGAGAGCCATGCGCTCGACTCGTCGGTATAGATGAGTTTCGCCACTGTCGAACCGGTATTGACGGCATACATCTTCAGGTTGTTCTGGTCGCGGTTGAGCACCGACACCATCAGCGTCGTGCCATCGCCGGCGAAGGACAGCTGCGGTATGTAGTCCGAATCCACCTTCGGAATATCCATGGTCTTGGTGGTGCGGTTGTTCAGGTCGTATGCCAGCACGCTCACCACGGAGTTGGGATAGCCCGCCAGCGAATACTTGTACTCGTAAGACTCGGGGTAGGGGTCGCCGAGCGGCTCGTCATCGCAGTAGCTGCGCACATTGTCAAACGAGTAGACCGGCACCTGGCTCTCGTCGAAACGCATGAACACGAGCGTGTTGTCGTCGGCAGAGAAATGTATTGTGTTCAGTATGCCGAACTCCTCTTCATATCCCCAGTCTGGCGAGCCGTAGATTATCTCGTTGACCTTGCCGTCCTTGGTCACGGCTATGTCTGTGCCGTAGTCGAGGTTGGAGACGTACACGTTGTTGCCGCGCATATAGGCGACAGCCCTGCCGTCATGGCTTAGCACTGCGCCGCGCTGCGCTCCACCCTCCGACACACGCTTCATTGTGCCGCGTGCTATGTCATATACATAGTACTCTGCGGTGAACGAGTGGCGGTATATCTTCTTGGAATTGTTCCAGAGCAGTATCTTCTTCTCGTTAGCTGACAGCTCATAGCCGTCGAAGCTGTCTATCTTGACATCCCCTTTTATGGCTTTCACGTCAAACAGGGTAGAGGTCTTCGTGCCGTTCTTGTAACTGTACACCTCTATGGAGTTGCCGTCATCGCTCAGTGCTGCGTATGAAACGCCGTCAGCGAGCGGGCGCATTTCGCGCACGCCTGCCGGCTTGGTCTGGTTCACGTCGCAATAGTCGTCGGGGGTGAGGGGGGCTGCCGGCGCGGACACCGCCGCGAGCAGCAGAACCGGTATGGTTATAGTCGTTTTCATGGTGTTACGGTATGTATGCGGAAAACCGTCCGTCCCACAGTATTTCGCGGGGCGGACGGCGTGTAGAGTGTTGTCAATATGAAATGGCGAAAAGCACACGGCGCGGCGACGGCTTGCCTGTCACCATGCACACGCCCGGCGTGGTGTCTCCCTCAAATGGTATGCAGCGGATAGTCGCCTTGGTCTCCTCCTTGATGCGCGTCTCCGTCTCGGGAGTGCCGTCCCAGTGGGCGAGTATGAAATATCCCTGTGTGATTTTCTCCTTGAACTCGTCGTAGCTGTCCACTGTGATGGTGCGCTCCTTGCGGCGTTCCAATGCACGGTTGTAGAGGCTCTTCTGGATGTCGTCGAGTATGCGCATGATTTCGTCTACGATGCCCTCAAATGCGACCTCCTCTTTTTCGAGCGTGTCACGGCGAACCAGCTCGCACGCTCCCTTCTCCAGGTCTCTTGCGCCGACGGCGAGGCGCACAGGCACGCCCTTGACCTCGTAGTCCGCAAACTTGAACCCGGGGCGGCGGTTGTCTGCGTCGTCAAACTTGACAGTGAGTCCGCGCTTGCGCAGTTCGTCGATTATAGGCTGCATCCGCTCTGCGATGGCCTCGAGCTGCGACTTCTCCTTATATATAGGTACGATAGCCACATGGATAGGAGCGAGTCTGGGCGGCAGCACAAGTCCGTTGTCGTCGCTGTGCGTCATGATGAGCGCGCCCATCAGGCGTGTAGAAACACCCCACGAAGTCGCCCATACGTATTCCTGCTCGTTGTTGGCGTTGATGAACTTCACGTCAAACGCTTTGGCGAAGTTCTGCCCCAGGAAGTGCGAAGTGCCGGACTGCAATGCCTTGCCGTCCTGCATCATTGCCTCTATGGTATATGTCTCTACTGCGCCGGCGAAACGTTCGTTGGCCGACTTCACGCCCTTCACCACCGGCATTGCCATGTGTTCCTCGGCAAACTCGGCATAGACGTTCAGCATCTTGACTGCCTCTGCCTCTGCCTCCTCGCGTGTGGCGTGGGCGGTGTGTCCCTCCTGCCAGAGAAACTCTGCCGTGCGCAGGAACATGCGGGTACGCATCTCCCAGCGGAACACGTTTGCCCACTGGTTGATGAGGATAGGCAGGTCACGGTAGGAGTGTATCCAGTTCTTGTATGTATTCCATATTATAGTCTCCGAAGTCGGGCGTATGATGAGTTCCTCCTCCAGTTTTGCTGCCGGGTCCACCACCACACCGCCGCCGTTCTCGTCATTCTTCAGGCGGTAATGAGTGACAACGGCACATTCCTTGGCGAAGCCCTCCACATGGTCGGCTTCCCTGCTGAGGAATGATTTCGGTATCAGCAGCGGGAAATAGGCGTTCTGGTGGCCCGTAGCCTTGAACATGTCGTCAAGCTGACGTTGCATCTTCTCCCAGATAGCATAGCCGTATGGCTTGATTACCATGCAGCCGCGCACTGCCGACTGCTCTGCCAGGTCAGCTTTCACCACCAGCTCGTTATACCACTGCGAATAGTTGTCTGCTCTTTTCGTGAAATTCTTTAGTTCCTTTGCCATTGTTGTCTCATTTAACGCGCAAAGGTAATAATTTTTCGCGAGATATGGGATATGCAGCAGCGAAAACTGGCAGTTGCTGCTGTATCGCCCTGTTTGGTCTGCCCGGGTATCGGCTGACGCAATCCCATGCAATGCCCTCCGAGGGTTCATGGAACGATTTTAACTTATTGCTAAGCCCTGATTACCAAGAGAATGCATTGGCTACCCCCTCCATTTTTTATTAGTTTAACATATTGAACGTGCGCATGTCACGAGAAAGTACTAATTTTGCGGCGATTATAAAATTTATCCGTAAGGTATTGTGGGAATTTGATTGACGCTAAGCCAATAGTTTATGTTATGCAAGTCCAGACCAAGCCATAAAACTCAGATTTGACTGTTGCATAACGAAGCAAGAATTACGGGGATTTATAAGACGCCCGACTGCCTTCGAGGCGCAGGCATCGCAGATATCCAGAGTGTGCGACACTTGTGTGGGTGTTGAGCGGAGACTGTGCCTGGAGTGTTGCCCCAAGGACGAAGCGAGCTGCAACGCTGTGCTGCTGTCAGGGACTGCGAGGCAGTCGGAGTGAGTATGAATTGAACATTGATTGTGTAATGAGGAAAGTAACATTCATATCGTTTCTTGCCGTTGCCGGATGCCTGTCCGCTGCGGTCATAAATGATTCAGTCAAGATACATTTCCGCCAGAGCCGGTCAAATCTTGATCTGGAGTTCAAGGACAATCGCGAGGCTCTGCGGCGTATCTCTGACAGTCTCAGCACGAGTTATGCAGACTCCATGTTGACCCTGCGGAGCGTGAATGTCGTCGGTGGTGCCTCGCCTGAAGGCTCTGTGGCTATCAACCGCCGGCTCTCCGAGAAGCGTGCGCAGGTCTTGTTTGATTATTTATCCGACTCGTTCTCTGTGGCCGACTCTGCACTTACATTCTCATATCTGGGGCGAGACTGGAAAGGCCTTCTCGAACTTGTTGAACAGGACGAAAAAGTGCCTTATCGCGAGGATGTCATTCGTCTGGTGCGCAACATTATCGATGAGCAGGAAGGCAGACGCTCCAAGTCGGGCGACCCGCTTCGCCGCCTCAAGCAGCTGCGCGGAGGCAAGCCCTATCTGTATATGTATCGCGAGCTGTTCCCCGCCTTGCGTGCCTCAACGTTGCTGCTCTCCTACGAGCGTGTGCCGTCACCGGTCTACATCGAGCCGGAAGAGCCGGAGCAGGTCTACATCGAGCCGGTTGATACCGTTGAGGTCGATACCGTTGAGGTCGATACCGTGGCCGTTGATACAGTCATGTTCGAGGAGAAACACTGCCGTCCCTTCTACATGGACATCCGCACCAACATGCTCTACGACGCTGCCGCAGTGCCCAACATCGGCGTTGAGTTCTACCTGGGCAAGAACATGTCGGTCGGCGCAAATTGGCAGTACGCCTGGTGGAAGACTGACCGCCGCCACCGCTACTGGCGAGCATACGGCGGCGACGTGAACGTCCGCTGGTGGTTCGGCAGCGCTGCCCATGAGAAGCCGCTTACGGGCCACCACCTCGGCGTGTACGGCCAGATACTCACCTACGACTTCGAGTGGGGCGGCAAGGGCTACCTGGGCGGCAAGCCCGGAGGAACGCTCTGGGACAAGATGAACTGGGGCGTGGGTCTCGAGTACGGCTACACGCTCCCCGTGGCCAAGCATTTCAACATCGACTTCACCCTCGGCGTGGGCTACCTGACGGGCGAGTACCAGGAATACCTCCCGGTGGACGGCTGCTACGTGTGGCAGGCCACCAAGCAACGGCACTGGTTCGGCCCGACGAAGGCCGAGATCTCACTTGTCTGGCTCATCGGCTGTGACAACTACAACCGCAAGAAAGGAGGTGAGAAATGAAACTGAAATTTGTTTTCCATTTGATATTGGCAGCGTTGCTGCCGGCTTTGCTTGTCAGCTGCGAGCATAAGGAGCTCTGCTACCAGCATCCCCACCGCGCCACCCTGCGCGTGGTCTTCGACTGGCAGGACGCTCCTGACGCCAACCCCGCTGGCATGTGCGTATTCTTCTACCCGGTCAGCGAGGACGGCATCGACGACGGCCGCCGCATGGTGCGCTACGACTTCATGGGCAAGGAGGGCGGCGAGGTTGAGCTCGTCGAAGGCCGCTACCGTGTCATTGCCTACAACAACGACACCGAGGCTTGCCAGTTCTCGGGCATAGGCGGTTTTGACACCCACCGCGCCTTCACTCGCGACGGCAGCCTGTTTGAGAGCATCGTTGGCTCGGGTGCGCTTCCCCCTCGTGCTAATGATGCCGAGAGAATAGTCATCTCACCCGACATGATGTGGGGTTGCTCCGTTGAGGAGATGGAGATCACCGCCGAGGGCGTAACCTATATCAGCATACCCGAAAGCGGGCGCGATACATGGTCGGGCGTGCCTGTCCACTCCGTTGACCGCGTGATATACCTCTATCCCCACGAACTCGTGTGCGAATACACATACGAGGTACGCAATGTGGAGAACCTGAAGTATGCCACACAGATGTGCGGCTCGCTCTCTGGCATGGCTCCCTCGCTTTACTTCGGCGACGAGTCGCTCGGCTCGGAGTGTGTCACCATCCCCTTCGCTGCGGAGAGCGACGGCGTGTCGCGCATCACCGGGCGCTTCTACACCTTCGGCCACAATACCGGCAATCCGCAGGAACACCGCATGATGTTCTACGTGTGGATGCTGGATGGCGGTAAGTTCTACTTCGGCGCGACGGAGGACAAGTTCAACGTCACTACGCAGGTGCACAACGCGCCGGACAAGCGTCATGTTCACATCATAATCGACGGACTTGGGCTGCCTACCCCCATGGAGGGTGACGACAGCTTCAACCCCTCGGTAGATGACTGGCAGGAAATCAACCAAGACATCACTATCTAATATTAATATTGAATAGGAAACAAACAAGAGAGAAACAAACAAAATCATTAACAACCTAAGTTTAGTATCACCGAAATGAAACAGAAATTGTTTTATGGAGCGATGGCAGCCATGATGCTGACTGCCTGCTCACAGGATGAGATCCTCAAAATCAATGAGGACGAGATCAGCTTCAACGTAAGCTCGATCCAAGACACTCGCGCTGCAGACTCGTACTGCAACAACTTCCTCCCCAGCTCTTTCCGCGTATGGGCTCAGAACACTGACTCACAAGATGTCTACTTCGGCGGCGAGCTTGTAGTCAACAAGGGCGGCAACCCCGCTGTGTGGGGCTTCGACGGCGGTCAGCGCTATTGGCCGAACAATAACCTCAACTTCTATGCTGAGGTGAACGGTGACAACGAGTTCAACTACAACGGCGGCGCTCCCAAGTTTGAGAACTTCCAGGTCAAGGACAACGTCCGTGAGCAGGTAGACCTCATGTATGGCGTCAAGCTCAACCAGGGCAAGGAAAACACCCCGGTCAACCTGAACTTCCGCCACGCTCTCAGCCAGGTAGCTTTCCGCGCCAAGAACACCAACCCGAAGATCAACGTTGAGGTAACCGGTGTTTCTGTCGGCCACATCGGCAACCAGGCTACGTTCTCATTCCCCACTGTAAATACCGACCAAAACTGGGAGGACATTGACCACAGCGACAATCCCCATGACGTAACGCTCCCCGGACAGGGCACTTGGACTGACGCTCAGGCTTCCACTCTGAAGCAGTATGACGTCACTTTTGATGCTGTCACACTGACATCTGACGTTAAGAGCCTCACTTGCCCGGGTGACAACCACAATCAGGCTTCTTTTGCCAACACTCTGACACTCATCCCGCAGCAGTCTGTTGCCTGGAATCCTGAGGTCAAGGGCAGCACTTTCAACGGCGCTTACTTCCTCGTGAAGTGCAAGATCTCCAACATCGCGGGAGAGCAGTACAATGCCCTCACCGACAAGGTTCTCTATGACGGCTATGCTGCTATCCCCGTTGAAATCAACTGGGAGCAGGGCAAGCGCTACATCTATACCTTCAACTTCGCTAACGGCACTGGCGGTTATACTCCCAACCCGGATGATCCTCAGCCCGTTCTGAACAAAATCGACTTCGACCTCACTGTCGATGACTTCATCCCCGTAGACAATGGCGACCAGAACATGGACGGCAACGACAGCCAGAAGGAAACCACTATGTACACTGTCAATTACGACAACGGATGGAAAATCCAGTCTCACGAGGGTTATGACAACTACTCATTCAAGACACTCGATGCTGTTCCGACCAAGGAGGGTTACAACTTCAAGGGCTGGTCAACTACCCAGAACGGCGAGGTTGAGTATGTAGCAGGTGACGACATCAACCTCACGAAGGCTAACCCCACTCTGTACCTCTATTCTGTATGGGAGGCACAGACTATGTACACCTACACTCTGACTTTCGATGCCAACAACGGTACTAACGTGAGCAACATCCCCCCGAAGATTACGGTTACTTCTCCGCTGGAAAGCTATGAGTTCATTATCCCCAATAAGACTCCGCAGAAGCCTAACGGCTGGAAGTTCCTCTACTGGACTGCTGTTCAGGATGACAACTCTGTAAAGTATAACATCGGCGACAAGGTGACAGTTACCAAGGACGCTCCCAACGCAACTGTTTACGGTTACTGGTCAGGAAACGCTACTGGCGGCACTAACCCTGGCGCTGACGGCGAAAACCCTTGGGGCAACAAACGCGCTAAATAACAGCGATACTTGATATTTACCCTTTGGGGACATCCATGGCTTGCCGTGGATGCCCCCAAAGGGATTGAACATGATAACTCAAATACGGAATTTAGTTATGAAAAAGTATTTCAAGGTTTCGGCGATGATGCTGGGTATGGCTACACTTGCCCTCACATCATGCTCAAACGAAGACGAACTCGGCGACGGCAACCTGCAGCGCCACATCACTGTCAAGATTGGCCGTCCGGTGGACGATGCCACTCGTGCTGTCCTGTCAGAGGATGAGGGCAACCTCACTGCCAACTGGTCTGCTGGCGACAAAGTAGCAGTATTCAATGCCGCTACTGGCACAAAACTCGGTATCCTCACAATTTCAGAGGGTGCTGGCACATCGACTGCGACTTTCGAGGGTGAACTCGCTGGTCTCCGTGAGGGTCAGATGAACTTCACTTTCGCTCACCTCGGCACAACAATCAATTATGACGAACTCACTTCAGAGTACGTTCACAGCGTTGCCAGCCAGACTGGCAAGCTCGCTGACCTCGGTCAGCATGACGCTCTGACTTCAACCCAGACTGTGACTGTGAACGAGGTCGGCTTGGACGTTGAGGACATGGGCCTGCGCCGCGATGTTACTTTCGCTCACTTCACACTCGAGTTCGGCAATGAAACTGTCACTGACGACGTAGCCGTATCCATCTCTGGCGAGGGCGTGAACAACCAGGCTCCTGTCAAGTTCAGCGACGGCACACTCGACCTCACAAACGCTGTAGCAGGCGCTGTCAACGCTACTGCTACTCCCAACGGCACAAATGCAGAGGTATACGTTGCCTTGCTCCCCGGCACGATGACATTGAAATTCAATGCGTCAATGGGAGGCAAGACATACGAGGCATCACTCCCCGC